>NZ_KQ961726.1:0-3115 GCF_001563605.1 Corynebacterium sp. CMW7794 | reverse complement strand
CCCCCCTGGCTTGAACATATGGCGATGAAAACTAGACTTCAAGTAGTTGAACTTTTGGTATGGAGATGCCTATGCGTAAGACCTTAATCAGCCTCACCGGCCCCGCCTTCGTTGCTGCAGTGGCTTACGTCGACCCCGGCAACGTAGCCGCCAACATCAGCGCCGGCTCCCACTACGGCTACCTCCTGGTGTGGGTACTCGTCGTGGCCAACCTCATGGCCATGTTCATCCAGTACCACTCCGCCAAACTGGGCCTAGTCACCCACCGCTCCCTGCCGGAAATCATGGGCGAGCGTCTCTCCCGCCGCGCGCGCCTAGGCATGTGGGCCCAGGCCGAGCTCATCGCCGCGGCCACCGACCTCGCCGAAGTCATCGGCGGCGCCATTGCCCTGCAACTCCTCTTCAACCTCCCCCTGTTCGCGGGCGCGCTCATCATCGGCGCGGTCTCCATCATTCTCCTCATCTTCCAGAAGAAGAACCAGTGGTTCGAGGGGCTTGTCATCGGCCTGCTCCTGGTCATCTGCATCGGCTTCCTTGCCGGCCTCGCCATCGCCCCGCCCGACCCCGCCGACGTGGCCGGCGGCCTCATCCCCCGCCTAGAGGGCAAGGACAGCATCCTGCTGGCCGCCTCCATGTTGGGCGCCACCGTCATGCCGCACGCCATTTACCTACACTCCTCCCTGACCAAGCAGCGCTACCCCGACCTGGAAATCCCCCACGTGCTGGCCGGCACCCGCGCGGACATCGCCGTGGCGCTGTCCATCGCCGGGCTCGTCAACGTGGGCCTGCTGGTCCTGGCGGGCTCGGCCCTCTACGGCGTGGACGGCACAGAGACCATCTCCGGGGCCCACACGGCGATTGCCAGCCACCTCGGCCCGCTGGCCGGCGTTCTCTTCGCCATCGGCCTGCTGGCCAGCGGCCTCGCCTCGACGTCAGTGGGCGCCTACGCCGGCTCCGAAATCATGGACGGCCTGCTTCACATCAAGGTCCCCCTACTAGTCCGCCGCCTGGTCACGCTCATCCCGGCGCTGGTCATCATCGGCTGCGGGGTCGACCCCACTATGGCACTGGTGGTCAGCCAGGCACTTCTTTCCCTGGGCATCCCCTTCGCCATCATCCCGCTTTTCCGCTATGCCGGCTCCCGGGACGTCATGGGTGAATTCGCCGCGAAACCCTGGTCTATGGCCGTGGGCTGGACGCTTGCCGCGCTGGTCATCGCACTCAATCTCGCCCTCGTGCTCCTGCCGCTGCTCTAGGCCGCCTACAATCAGCAGCCATGATTGAAGTAGCAGCCGTCGTCATCCGCAACCCACAAGGCCACGTGCTTACCGTGCGCAAGAAGTCCTCCACCAAGTACCAACTGCCCGGCGGCAAGCCCGAGGCGGGCGAGGCGCTTGTCGACGCCGCCCTGCGCGAAGTTGCCGAAGAAGTAGGCCTCACCCTCGACGCCGAGAGCCTCAACAAACTCGGCACCTTCGACGCTCCCGCCGCCAACGAACCGGGCGAGGTCGTCGTCGGCACCATCTTCACCTACACCCGCACCGTCACCGCCGACGAACCCCATGCCGCCGCCGAAATCGGCGACACCGCCTGGGTCAACCCAGCAGCCCCCGACCGCGAGCTTGCACACCTGCTGCGCGACCGCGTCTTCCCCACGCTGGCCTAGCGCCAACTGTCAACACTTCGGCGTCATTGACCTCGAAACCATCAAGAGCTACCCTTTTGAACATGTTCACTGAACACGTTCACTCATCGCGCTCGGCCGCCAAAGCTGGCACCGTCAGCAAGGTCCTAGCCACCGCCTACGAACTCTTCCTCACTCAGGGCTACGCCACCACCAGCATCCGGACTATCGCATCCGAAGCTGGCGTTAGCGTGGGAACCGTCATGGGAGTCGGCGACAAACAAACGCTGCTCATCCGCACCATTGGCCAACACATTTCAGAACTCCACGATGACATCCGGGGACAATCCGATAGCCTTCTCGATGTCCTGAGACCTTTCCTCCAGATGTTTACCGGCCACGAAGAGCTCTCCCGCGCCTTTGGCGCAGCACTCATCCAACAAGGCAATCAAGGCGAAGCGCTCACCGCACTCAAAACGCTCCTGACCGATGAAATCACCCTGCGACTCGGCACCAGGCTCAGCAGCGCCGATGCGGCCGAGTACGCCGACCTGCTGTACAACGTCTACCTCGGCTTACTCATCGGCTGGGCCGCCGGAATCTACGACACCGAGCACCTCACATCCCAAGCCGCCTCATCGATCGAACGCCTCAACACCGCATTCGGAGTAACCCAATGATCCTAGAATCTTCCCCAGCCTGGCCCTCCCTTCTACTAGCAGCCATTCTGCTTGGCGACGCCGCCCTCTCCCTCAAACCAGTCCCCTTCATCGAAGCCTGCCTCAGCGGCGTCAAACTCCCCAAGGACTGGTGGTGGGCGCTCATTGTCATCAAGTGCCTCGCCGCCGTAGGACTCATTGCCGGCCTCTGGTTCCCCGGCGTAGGAATCACAGCCATGATTGGAGTCATCGCCTATTTCTGCGCGGCCGCAGCAGCCCATGTCCGCGCCCACTTCCTCGGTAGCGCATTCTGGATCAACTGCTTAGGCATGCTCGCATTCTCCATCGGAGTACTGATCCTGACGCTCGCACTGAATTAAGACACCAGTCAACCTTTCACGGCTTCCTGAAGGCAGATACATCATTGCACCTCTTGAATGATGACTTGATGCTTTCTACCCTAAAGGTATGCGCACGACGATAAACCCCCCGCCGAAACTCCTTGAAGAAACGAAGGTCCAAGCCAAAGCCAACAATGTCACTTTGAGCTCATACGTCGAAGAGGCGGTCCGCGCTGCCCTCAAGAAGGAAGCCCGCATCAGTACCGAAGACACCCCCGTTAACCTGCCCTCCTTCGATTGCGGCGGACCGGCTCTAGTTGATCTCAGCAACAAAGAAGCTGTGTGGGCGGTACTCGATGATCATTCCTGATGTCAACATTCTCGTTTATGCCTTCCACTCCGCTGCACCGCAACATAAACCCGCTCAACAATGGCTAAGTAGTGCTCTAAATCGGCATGAAACAATTGGACTCCTGGATGTTGTGGCAACG
>NZ_KQ961725.1:0-11389 GCF_001563605.1 Corynebacterium sp. CMW7794 | reverse complement strand
TCCGGTGGTGCAGTTTGTTCAACTGCTCACTGTGTGATGTTCACGATGGCAGCTCAGCATGGCTTTTCAAAAAGCGTATCCCGTACTGTGGATATGAATTCTCCCGAGAATTAACTACACCCACACCCCACCCTTGTTGGCACAAATACAGCCTTAAAATCACCGTCTCACCGGTCGGCGACAGCGTATAACACAAAGAGGTGACATGAAAAATGCCCACCCAGAAAAGTCCAGGTGAGCATTAGAACATACGTTTAAGATTATTTCCCAGACAATTAAGTCCTGGGCGGCACCTTGGCCAGGTCTCGGCCAGTGTCCTCACGGACCATGCGGAGTCGTCGTGTCATCGAGTCCTGACCTGCGGTTTTCCGCTCAAATTGCTCTTGAATTGCCAGGTTCGTCGAGGCCACCCACAGCGCGAGTGTGATGTAGAGCATCGGCTCACGCCGAACACCACGCTTGAACGATTCCATGCCAGTAACGTGCGGGGATTTCATAATTGAAAAACGTTGCTCGGTAATAGCACGGGCTGCCTCATAATAGGTTGCGTGCTCCCAGGAGCCAGGAACAAGCCCCCACTGGGCACGTTTCCACTGTTCAGAGGTAAACGTGTGGGTAATGCTGGATTTGGAGCAGCATTTATAGTGATCTGCACTCCAGCTAGGTGAAATCTCCGGGGCATCCTCGGATGCGAGCGTCATCGACGCCGGTTTAAGCGGACATCGCACTCGCCCCTGCACGGCAGGGCAGACCAAATCGATTTTCACCGGCTTCTCTGAATTGTCTTCCTGCATACGAGGGCGGCCACGGCCTTGACGCGCCCGATAAGGCCTCGAATTAGTCCCCATGATCAGCGGGAATAACGCTTCGAGTCGAGCATCGTGGCGCTCAAAATCATCGTCCTCTCCAAGCAGCTCCATCGTGCGTCGAACTATTTTGCCGTCACCTGCGATCCCACGCGCAGCAGGACAATAAAACTCACCAGCGATTTGCAGTGGTCCACTGGCAGGCTCGTCCCCTGCAGCGCTGTCAGATGCGAAAACCGTACGCCAGGACTTGGGATAGCGAACCACCGGAGCATAGCCTGCGGCAAGAAGCGCGTCGTTAAAGTGCTGTTTGACGTTGTAGCCCATGTCGACGGTCAGCAATGGCAAACGGCCACGCTTAATGCTCTGGTCAAACCCATTTTCTTGATGAAAACGAATAGCACGCGCCAAACCCTGCACCGAACCTGATCTGGGTTTATCGATTGAAATCCCTGTAATCACCGGCGCAACCGAGTACACCGCTTTCGGTGGTCCGACGCGGCATACCGCAGTAATACCGACCGCCACACCTCCCTTGGTACTACGCCGGGTACCCAGCTCGGCGTGCAGGGAGTGATCCTCGCGATCGCGGATATAGTATGCACCCGAGTACGCGGCTCCGCGGCGTTTCGTATCGCGGCTGCCTAACCCCATCGATTGGCCTGCCAAGTCGATGATGGTCTCGTCGGCGATGATATCGCCGCGATATCCTTTGGGAGCTTGCTCATGGATTGAGCCTGCCACCAAGGCGTTGACAACTTGGTGGAGCCTTTCAGATGCAACCTCGGAGGCTTGTTCTTGCTCCGGAGAGCGCGCGGCCATCATTCGACGATGATCCCCATTTTTCACACGACGCGCAGGAGCGTCCGGCAGTGAATCAAGTGGTTCAAGCCGCCGTGTTAGCCACATGGCAAAAGCACGATAGGTCCCCTCGCCACAGGAAAGATCTAAGCCAAGCCGCTCCTGTTGGGCAGGGTCTAGAGTCCATAGGGTGCGCCAAATCTCCGCCATCGAGGGCACACGCCGAATACCAATCAAAGCCAAACCCACAGTAAGCACACCCAGCATCGAATACTGTGGCCCGGTGGATTTGCGTCCGCCCACGCCACGGTCCTGGTGAAAATAGAAATCAATCATTTGGTGAGCACCGGATTTTTCAATCACAGCCGCGCAGCTGTCCACATAGTCCGGCGAGATCATCACCCTCTGCTCCTGCACCGCAACTGTCATTAGAGGTCCTCCCCTTTACAGTGCAGCAAAGCTCTTGCCTCATCCTCCGGCGAAAACTTCGGCAGATCCGCTTCCAAATCGTGCAGCACCCGCAGATCAGCAATGCCTGCCATTTTCATCAGCATTGCAGCCGGGACCCCCGGGTCGGAGGCCAGTTTTACCACCCAACGGTTTCGCAGCGCCGCCGCATTAAATCCAGGAAACCCCTGCTCAACGAGCTCTTCCGCCACATGACAGATGGCGTTTCGAGGCATGGTTTCCCCCACGATAGGAAACACGTAACCCTGGCCGACCTCGCGTGCCCGAGTCAAAAGGCGATGACCTCGAACTGGGCATACGACCGGGACCACACGAGAGACAACACCCTTTTTCCTCACAGCAATCTGGACCACCGTGCGCTCTGGCAGCTCAAGAGGGGAAATGTCGCTTCCTCGCAGGTGACGGATCTCCTGAGACGACAGCCCCGCGCCCGTAGTCAGATCTAAGATCGTCAGCAGTTGCGCGCGCAGCATCGGTCGGAGGTTCGGAGCAATCGCATACAGCTCGGTCTCCAGTGAGAGCCGCGCAGCCGGGACAGCCTTGCGGCGCGGTCCTCGTTGACGATGTGGTTCAGGAAATTCGTGAGGATACAGCGTCCGGCCTGCCGCATAGAGGATTGTCCGGTATGTGCGCTGTGACCTGCGAGAAAAGACGTCATCCCGGAAAAGCCATTTATCCACCGCAGGGCGCGTCAGCGCTCGCTCTTCGTCAACACTGTTGAACAAAAGCGCCTCATCGTAGAGGTATCGCGCCACCACGCGGGTCGCCTTGGCATCAGCGACCTCGTCGATAGCTCGGGTGTGCGCTTGGACAAGCGCTGCACGGTCAATGGCGTCACTCCGCAGTGGTCCCGCTGGACGCTGGATTCCGAGCTCCTTTAGTCTCAGATAACGATCTGTATCAGGCAGCGTGCGTCGAGTAAGTCGCCGCACCCTCGACGGCGATGCCTGACCAATCACCGACACAGCAGGAATACCCTCGTGCCTTGATTTCTCTACAGCTGCGGGTGCCGCTGCAAGGGCCGTGAATCTACCCACGCGCGCTCACCACCCTCAGGCTTGAGGCGTTGGATCGAGTGGCACTGTTGCTAAATATTTTGAGGCATGACAAGATAGACGCATCTCCATTCATGTAACTTGCAGTGAATTGATTGGATTCTTTCGCCCAACGTTTTGCAGAACGTCGGCGACCACAGGGCGCGATCTTGCAGGATCGGGCCCTGATTGTGTTTCGGATTTGTCCGATAATTGCTATTAGGTCGTCATCCCCCTTTGGCCCCATGCGGAACTTCCGTTTCACGGTCGAGCACATCAAGCTCTCGCAGCCAACGCGTCATAATTCGCGACATTGAACAGCCGATCTCTGCCGACTCAGAAGCCAGTCGTTGGACAATTGGTGCAGGGAGCATCAGCTCAACACGAACGCATTCGTTCGCGGAGACTACGCGTGTTTTCCTCCGGCCAAAATGAGGAGGCGGGATTTCCATGAAACGAACTCCTTCTACACCATCTGAATAACGATCTGCCGATCATTTTCCGGTTTCCCGGCAACGGCAATCGCTTGCCGCACACGTTCACGATGGTTGATCCCGTTACGGGGTGGTTAGTCCCAGGGTCGCTTCACGTAAAAGCCAGTAAGTACAAGGACTCCAAGCTGACTAAACCTTGAAAGTCACTATGCATACTACCGGATGGAACCGGCGCTCGCATAAAAAATCAGGAAAAAATCACAATGAAGTGTTTTCCCAGATAGTGCAATAATAAATCCGCAGATTTGCGGTGCAATATGCACCAAAATTCTTGAAACAGCAGCTTCAATGACTAGTAAATACAGCTACGAGCCAGACATCGAAAATCGATCTGCAACAATTAACGATCCCAACTGATGTTGAAAATCTCGCCTACATTCGTCGACCTCTGTCCGGATAAGGCCTTCGCTCTGCACAAGAAAGGCGCCAATTTTGCTCACCCCACAAATCGTTCTCCCGTGCGTTGCACACAGAGGTGGTGTCTCACACGATAGATAGGAACTAAACCCAGGACGCTTCAAACCCAATCGTTGGCATCAATCTTCACCACCAACGACTCACAACAGGTTGACAAATACCGAAATCGTGAATTCTTGCCCTTCCGTTCATACCCTAGAGCGCCGCCCCCGGGATCGGATCCACATGCTCGTTAGTGAATGCGTGTTAGTCGAGAAGAGCCGCACCACTCCTCGGCAGTTAATCGACTGACTAGCATTTACTAACGAGCATTTGTTATATCGCGCCGAAGGCTTCGCCCAGCTCACCCGACGCGCCGGCCGAGCGCCCGCTCCGCCCGCCAGTGCAGGAGAACCGCCAGCACTCCCCCAAGAGCCAGCGCCGTGCCCAGGCGCCCCGCCCCCTCCGCCGTCTCGGGCCAGGAGGGCAGCGCGACGATCCACAGTGGAGTCTGCGCCAGGACATCCCCGCCGAGGGTGACGGAGAAGATTGCCAGGACCACCACCGTTGCGACGGCGGCCGCGGCCCCGGTGCGCAGCAGCACCAGAAACGACAGGAGGAGGACCACGTAGCCCACGAGGGCGGCGACGAGGAACCGGCGCGCTTCGTCGACAAGCGTGCCTCCTGCGGCGAGTCCGAACAAGCTGGCGGCGAAGCACACGGCGAGGGCGCACAGCAAGCACCACAGCAGCAAGACCCGCGCGCTGCGCGCATACTCCACGCGCATCACGGCCCACGCCCCCTCCACCTGAGGCCACACCAGCACCGGCAGCAGCCCCGCGCCAAGCGGCAGGACCACGAAGGAAAACAAGCCGTGCACGTACGAGGCCGGGTAGATCAGACAGGTCAGGCCCATCGCCACCACCGACAATGCCACGCATCCTGCCAGGGCCGGGGTGAGCCCCGCGCTGGTCATCGCCCGCAACGGGCGCGGCCGCCCCGACCCGCGGCGGGCGACGGCGGGCGCGGGGACAGCGGCGGAAACGGCGCTTTTCGCTTCTCGACGCCCCCGCCCCCGCCCCGTCCATCCGGGGGTGAACACCGCGGCCGCCGCACCGACCGCCGCCAGCGCAATACATAGCCCGAGCGCCAGCCAGGGCTTTTCGGCGGCCAGAGGCGACCCCGGCTCGAGGGGCACCGCGTTCTGGTGCACCCCCAGCACCGGCAGCACCAGCCGGACGGGCCAGGACATGGGCCACACCCACCAGTGCTCGCCCTCCGCGAAGGGCTTCAGCGTCCCCACGATCTGCCACACGAAGAACACCGCGACGGCCACGATGAGGTTGCTCACCCGCGCCAGCGCGGCCCCCAGTCCGGCGAGGCCGATCGCCCCGGCGAAGGCCAGCGCCCCGAGCAGCAGGATTGTCCCGCTCCCGGGTCGGGACACGGTAAGCAGCCACGTGCCGCCGAAGTTGAGCACATGGAACACGGCCAGGCTGAGCAGCACGACCGCCAGGCGCGCGGCACGCTGGCGACGCATACTCACCGGCTGCCACTGCGTCCCCCCGCAACGGGCCTTCTTTTCCCGCGCCTCGGCCACAGCTCCGAAAAGCGCGGCCAGCGGCGCAGCCATCCCTGTGAGGTAGATGGCCTGCCACATCAGCACGCCCACGGCATCTTCGCGCGGGTCGGTCACGCTGGCGAGGGCGTAGGTGACCAGGACGAGGGGCACCGCCAGCAGCGGCAGCCACTGCAACGCCGACCCGCGCGCCCGGAGCAGCTCCGCAGAAAGGTACCGGCTCATGCTTCCTCCCCCGCGGCAGTGAGGCGGAAGAACTCGGTCTCCAGGTCGCCGGTAGGGGCCAGCTCACCCAGCGGCCCGGAGTAGCGCACGTCGCCTCCCGCCAGGATGGTGGCGTCGTCGGCGAGGTGCACCACCTCGCCGAGCTGGTGCGAGCTGACAAGCACGGTACTTCCCCGGCGTGCCCAGTCCCGCAGCAGGCCGCGCAGCTCGGTGATGCCCTGGGGGTCGAGCCCGTTCTGCGGTTCGTCCAGCACCAGGATCTCCGGGTCTCCCAGGATGGCTTGAGCGAGGGCCAGGCGCGCTTTCATTCCCGTCGAGAAGCTGCGGGTCTTCTTCGTGCCGGCGTCCGTCAGCCCGACCACGGCGAGTGCGCGGTCCGCTTCGGCGTCCGGCAGTCCAAGCAGGCGCGTGTGCACCAGCAGGTTCCGACGCGCCGAAAGGTGGGCGTAGTAGGCCGGGCCGTTGACGGAGGCGCCGATGTGGCGCAGCGACGCCCGGGTGCGGGGTTTGTCTCCGACGAGCACCTGGCCCGCGTCCTCGGGGATGAGGCCGAGGAGGATCGAGATGAGGGTGGATTTGCCCGCGCCGTTGCGGCCGAGCAGGGCGTGGACGCGGCCCTGCGCCACATCGAAGCTGACCGAGTCGAGAACGCGCTGGGCGCCAAAGCTCTTGGATACTCCGCGGAAGGAAATGCTGTTCATACCTGGGAGTCTTCCACGCGACGGACGCCGGCGGATCCGCCCCGGAGACGAAATCCCACGCCGCGGACTCCTCCCCTAGGAGGAGGCGCCTGCTCGCTGCGCAATGAGCACGAGCGCGACCCGGTCCCGGGCATGCAGCTTGGCCAAAAGCGAGGAGATGTGCGTCTTCACCGTCGTCTCCGCGACGCACAGCTGCTGCGCGATCTCGGCGTTCGTGGCGCCTTCGGCAACGAGCAGCAGCACGTCCATCTCGCGCGGGGTGACCAGGCTCAGCCCCTGGCGTTGCTGCGGGGACAGCTCCCCACCCGAGCTCAGCGCCGCCCGGTAGGCGGCGAGGACGTGCCCGGTGACCCGGCTGGCCAGCACCGACTCTCCCCTGGCGACACTGCGCACGGCGGAGACGAGCACCTCAGGGTCGGCGTCCTTGAGCAGGAACCCGTGCACCCCGGCCGCGAGCGCAGCCTCGACGAGCTCGGGGTCGTCAAAGGTGGTCAGCATGATGACCCGCACATCGGGGTGCGCCGCCATGATCGCCTTCGCCGCGGCGATCCCGTCGATGACGGGCATGCGGATGTCCAGCACGGCTACGTCGACAATGTGGCGCCCGGCTGCCGCGATCGCCTCGGCGCCGTCGGCGGCCCGGGAGACAACCTTGATGCCGGGCGCCGCGTTGAGGATGGTGGAGAGGGCCTCGGCGAGCATGACCTGGTCGTCGGCAAGCAGGACGCGGGTGTTCATCTGTCACTCCTCAAGGGTAGTTCGGCGTGAACGCGGAATAACTCGGGCGTGCCCCCGGCGCTCAGCGTGCCGCCGAGGGAGCGGGCCCGCTCCTCCAGGCCGACCAGCCCGGCTCCCCCGCCCCGCGTCGCCTGCGGTGTTCCCCGGGACGTGATGTCCAGCACCAGGGCCTCGCCGGGCTCGAGCTCCACCACGACGCTACTGCCCGAACCCTGGTGGCGCAGCACGTTCGTCAGGGCCTCCGTCACGATCCGCGCCGCCGCCAGGCCCACCAGCGACGACACCTCGGGCAGCTCGCGCGGCAGCTTCTCCTCGACAGTCAACCCGGCGGCCCGGAAACCCTCCAGGATTCCTGGGATGTCCCAGAGGGTGCGTGAAGGCTGCAGGTCGGCGTCCCCCGCCCCGCGCAGCGCGCGCACGATACCGCGGACCTCGGCCAGAGCCCGGTCAGATGTCGAACGGATGGTCTCGAGCGCCTCTACCGCAGCCCGGGCATCGCCTCTCGACGCCACAATGCCCGCGCTGGCCTGCACTTTCATCAGGGTGAGAGAGTGCGCGAGGACGTCGTGAAGCTCGCGCGCGATGAGCAGCTTCTCCTCCTCCTGCGCCGCGTGCAGGCGACCCAGCTTTTCCGCCTCCTCCGCGCGCCGCCGCAGCATCGCCCCGTGCCCGCGCACGCCCGCGACGTACATCAGCGCGAGGAGCAGCCAGTGGATCGCCGCCAGGTACGTTGCATCGGCCGCGCCCACGTAGCGCAACTCCAGGTTGTCCAGCAGCCGCCACATCACGGGCGAGGCGAAGGTGCCCGCAAACATGACAGCCGTGATGAACCGCGGAACCCGCCGGTCCTCGCAGTAGCGCGACGTGGCATAGACCGCCATCGGGGCCGCCACGAGCCACGGCGAGATACCCGAGTTCAGCGGCAGCTCCAGAAACCACGTCCCCGCCCACGCGGCCAGGCACGCGGTGAACCCCGCCGCGCTGAGCACCGGGCGGGAGCGCCACACCCAGAAAAACGGCACAAAGCACCACGACACCACCGCTTGCAGCACCGCAACGCTTGTCGACGTCTCCCCCGGCCCCATGGAATACAGCACCGCCAGGATCGCAGCGAAGCCGGCGAGGACGCGGTCACCGGGCAGCGAGGCGCGCCACCAGTTCTTCAGCATGCCGGCAATCGTACGTGGCGCACCCCGCTGCGCTGGGTAGCGTGAAGGCCATGAGCCTCCGCCGCATCTCCGTTGTCCTCTTCCCCGACGTCGAGCTTCTTGATGTGGCCGGCTCCGTGGAACTCCTCGCTCGAGTCGAGGGACTCGACAATCGTGTGCAGATCCACCAGTGAGCGGGCGAGACGATCCATGCTCTTGACAATGAGCTGGTCGCCCTTTCGCAGATACCGCAGCACTTCCTCCAACTGGGGGCGGTGCCGGATCGAACCGCTGACCTTCTCCTTGTAAATCTGGGACGCCCCCGGCCGCAAGGAGCTGATCAAGTTGGCGGTCCAGATTCTGCTCCAAGGAGCTCACCCGGGCGTAACCGACTTTCTGCCCCAGAACCACGTCTTGATGTTCATTGATGTCTAGAGGCAGTGACGGTTCTGTTCTGTTAGACATAATCTAACCCTACCGAACAGGGAAAAGTTGTAATTCAAAAACGTTCACTTAGGGTGTACGCAAACAGACAGTTTTTGGGTTTACAGATTTGTACTTGAGCGAAGACGTGAGGGGCGGGATTCCTCCGAGGCGATGGCTGTATGCGGGTTAATCATCGCAAGATTCCAGACAGTAAGGTTGTTTTCCGCTGGCTCTTTTCTTCTGTTCGGCCCTTTGTGCTTCTTTCGCTTCAATATAATTGTTCCACGCGTAGACACCATTAACGTCACGAACCATCTGTAAAGACATCAACCCCAGCGTGATGACTCCAGCTATCGCGATTGAGCTGGAAGTGGTTGCGATTATTGAATAAATCGAGCGATCGAAAATCGAGCGATCGATCAGCAATGAATAAATTTGTTCTTTTACTGCAGGTGCGACCACAGCGAAGAGCATGAGCGAAAAAGCGAGTACAGATCCACGAAGCGCAATATTTACGGCTCGGTTTATTACCTCTACCCAGGGATCTTCAACTTGTAAATAGCGATGTTTTCTTCTAGTGATAGTGCTTCGCCAGGATGTTAAGACGCCAAACACTCCCAGCAATCCGGCCGAATATAGGCCGAGCGCGCTTGCGATTGTTCCGAAATCAGTAGCCCGGGCGCCGAGAAACATTAGAACCAAAAAGCTCAGAACGGCGATGATTACCGCAAGCGTTTTCCCGGAACGCGGAACTACTGGCTTTTCGGGAAGCTTGCTTCGGACCATGATTTTTCCTCGCTATCGACCCAGTCAACCATTTCGTTCACATCCGGAACATCGAGGGCTATCCCCGCAGGAATTATAAGTTTTTTTACCTTTGCTAGCGTGGTCTCGTAGTAGGGGTTGTTGGTTGGATTTCCCGTGTTCTCGAACTTGTAGTTGAAAAGGTCGGAGAATTTTCCGGGAACTAGGGTTACGTTCCCTTCATCGCTACGAACCTGTGCTTTCATGCTGTCGAAGTCTAGATTTGTTTTTTCTAAGTGGCCTTGGTCAAGATTAAGTGTCTCGAGAGACTGCTCAATAATCTTTTCCTCACCTTGATCTCCCGAAATCATTTCGATTATCTCTCGCATCGTTCGTTGTTCTTTCACCTTAATTACTAGTTCCTTCTCTATTTTTCTGTTTGAGCTGTCCGTTTGGGTGAAAACAGTGTCCATCGAACTAATGCTGTCGATAATTTCTTGAAGCTGGTCGGGATCGGCGACACGTTTAGCTTCAACTCTTAGAGCTCTAGGCACCCTGCCTCTGGCCTCCGTTTTTGTAATCTCCTTGCCGTCTTCATCCTTAATGGTTTTTGTTTCGTCGATGTCCTGCAAGCGTTCATTGCGCTGCTTTTGCGATAAATGGTTTATCCAAGAGATCAATAGGCTTATGGGGTCGCGTCGCCCGATCGTCTCTGCCACGATCATTCCCTTGGCTCCGGATCGTGGGAAAAATATGTCGACCCGACGAGGAGCTTCAGTGGAATGTTCCCTTACGGAGTAGTCATCTTCGTTGTCGGATATTCCTACCGCTAGGTCGTGAAGTCCGACATCTCCGAGCGCGATATTGGCGTGAATCGCACTGAGTTCAGAGGAGTAGGTGACCCCTCTGACTCTGAGTGTTGTTTTAGTGTTCTGGTACCCGTCGCTCTCATCCAGGATGAGATCATCCGTTTGGGTCGAAACACTCGAAGAGCGCTGAGGCTTGGCTACTCTAGTTTCTCTGGACACAAGGTTTACAGCCTCGAGAAGAAGGGCACGGTGCTCTTCGATGTCTTGATGCAAGGCGTCTTTGCGTTGGCTCCTGGATTCAAATAGTTCAAATGTGTAAACGCGATATCCCCACGAAGTCACTGCAACTCCTTTCAGGTCGAAGCTCAAGGGTTTTCGATTGTGGTGCTTATCTGGAATTAGCCTACGGAACGGCTGTGAAGTTCTTCCACCTTGAGGTCCTCTAGGAACTTTTCGTCCTGGTCTACTTCCTAATTCAGATCTGCAGAGTAGTTGCGGTTGACTCGGAGTTCTGGGGTGACGGTCCAAATCGACACGCCAGGAGAGTTCTCGTAGAGAGCGACGGCGTCGCGCCTGAACTCTGCAGAATAGGCCTTGCTGGCAGCACCCACTACGACGGCTCCCACGGTAAAAAATGGCGAGCTTGTCATAGTGATTGGCCAGGCCGTGCCACTGCCTGGCCAGGACAAACGCCCGCCCGGCAACATTGCGGCCCCTGTAGGCGTGGGGAAGATCCCGCCACGAGATTCTGGCGTGGTAGCGGTAGATGACGCCTTCGACGACCAACCGACTATTGCGAAACAGTCGGCTTCATCGGCCATCGCTGCTGGGGAAGGAGCCCTTCGGGAAGGCCGAGGTTGCTGGTGAAGTTAGAGAGAGGTTGATGGCCCCCTCGCTGAGTCAACAAGGTCGTGTCCTGAGTCATAGGTTTCGATCATACAATCCCTGACACAAACGAATCCCCGTGACCAGGGTTTACTCTGAAAGGTGCTGTTGCAAAGTTGGGGCAGTAGGAAGAGC
>NZ_KQ961724.1:0-35036 GCF_001563605.1 Corynebacterium sp. CMW7794 | reverse complement strand
ATATCAGGTGTCCACCAAACAGGGGTCAGGTCCCAGTGCCCGACGACCCCGATGAGTACGACGCCATCCTTGAACAGGGCATGCGGGAAATGAACGGCGACGGCGAGTGCGAAACCGAGGAAGAATTCCAGATTCGTTACAAGAATTTCTTCTAATCATCCACGCCAGCGTGCAACAGCGTGGGACGAACGACGTGTTCGTCCCACGCTTCTTTGTATCCGCTCAGCCTTCCGTCGGCGCAAAGTGAATTTTTGGTTTCCAACGCGACAAATCATCGAGTTTCGGGCATGCTTGGTGGGCAGAGGGGGACGCCTTTCGGGCCCCAGCCGACGGCGTTGAACTCCTTGAACTCCCCAACGTTTATTTGTTGATCGAAGTTTTAAGGAAAATACATGTTAAGACCACTGCATAATGTGGCGTGCCTTGGCATAGTTGCAGCCTTTCTCGCAGGCTGCACCGTCAGCGACGCCGAGCCACAGCCTGCCGTCGGAACTGCCGCCGTCGCAAGCCCCGCGTCGCCTGCACCAGACACCGGTGACGACGACGCGTCAGAGGACCAAGCATCGATTGATTTGGGTGGCTGGTCGATGCCTGAACCGGGACCTTTTGATTGGCGGGAGTATTACGAGAATCCATTCAAACCATGTGAGGAACTGCCCGAAGATGTCGTGGCCCAACTCGGCTTTAAAAAGAAGGCAATGAATCTTACCGATGTTCAACCTTATACATGCGATTTGGTGGAGCAACAGGAAATAAAGAATGACTCTGGATTGCTATTCATTACTTCGTACGGCGCCTCTCTTAGTCAACTTCAAGAGGGGCGATTTGAGCTGACCGACGAGACTGTTCCGAGATTGAGTAATGCACGTGTAATGCAGCAGACCGGCGGTGATACGCAGACTACCTGTTTCGCAGCGATAGAAACTCCCCGAGGAACGGTTGCCGTCAACTATGTCAATAGCTTGGGTCAAGGCAGTGGTGAAACCTTCTGTGACGTGCCCATCCGAATCCTTGAAAATCTTTTTGAGGGAAGTGATGCAAAGTGAAACTCGATACTCAACGTATTTCTGCTGATGCAAGTGCTGCAGAGCGCATCACGATGTTGCTTGACGCCAACGGATTGCGCCTGTCGAACGGCATGTCTGCAAATTTGTCATCGATTAGCGGCGTTAGGGAAACTGGGATGATCCATGGTCGACTCTTGGGAGACGATCCGGCTTCAGCAAAAGCCTTGATTGATAAACTCACGGACCAGGTTGATTGGATTGGGGGACAGCTAAGAAAGTTTGCTGTTGGAGCAATTGCCCAGGATGTGCTTGCGGCGCATTCGCTAGAAGCCGTTGAGACGGGCGGGATTTCTCCGGATGAGATTTTCATGTTGGACCCGCAGCCTGATGCGAGCTATGGCACGGTTCATTTCGTGAAGCCGCTAGTGGCGGTTGGAATGGATGCACCGTCGGTCATCGCTGAAGTCCTGGGACTTGATGGCTCAAGCATCTTAGCGACCCAACAACAGTGGCAATCTGTTTCCGCGTCGGCAGGGGAAGCTGCGGCGCAGTTGGAGGCGATGGCGGCATCGCTCGAAGAGTCGAACGAGGGCGAGTCGATTGACGCTGCGGTGGCGAAGATCCGTGAGATTGCAGGGACGGGCTCGGAGATTGCGGCGAATGCAGGGGCGATGGCTGGACGCACGGGTGCGATGTTGGGATTGTCCCAGGTATCGAAGTTGATGGCGCTGTCCATGGCGTCGACGTTGTCTCTGCCGATGGATCCGGTGAGCCGGGAAGCCGTCGAGCAGTCGGGTCTGGTCATGATGCAGAACGCGCTGCAGTCGATGGTGGATGTCTCGCTGCCGCCGGTGGCGAGCATCGCGCAGCCGCAGATGCGTGCCTCGGGAGGAGACTTCACGGCAGGCATGGACGCGGTCAACGCGAGCGGGTTTGGTCTGTCGACCGATGAGGTGGAATGGCCGAAGTCCTTTGAGGAAGCGGTTGTGCGTGGTGCGGTGGGACCAGGGTCCTTCGAGATTGTCGATGGGCAGCTGCGGCCGGTCAATGATATCGGGTTGTCGGCGGAGGACCTGGCGCAGCTCAATAGGGCCGCGCAAACGTACGTTCCGGCGATTTATGACGCAGCTGGATTGCCGGAGCTGTCGCAGGCGCTGACGACGCCGGCATCGGTCGGAACGCTGCCGAGCGCGGCGGGGTTGACTGCAGGTCTGCCCGGCGGAGTGGGTGGTGCCGCGGGTGGATTGTCGGGTGGCGCGCCGGGTATCGGGGCGTTGTCGGGCGGAGGAGCGTCGCCAGCGAATCTCGGTGGTGCATCGGGACTTGGAGCGGCAGCAGGACTGGGTGGGGGAATGAACTCAGGGCTGGGTGGCTCAGGCATCGGTGCCGCACCGATGGGTGCGCTCGGAGGCGCTGGCGGCGGTGCGGCTGGGGCTGCGGGTCGTGGCGGAGGTGTGCGCGGTGGCATCGGAAGCCGAGTAGGCATGCCGGCAGCGGGGGGACTCGGCGCGGGTGTAGGACGCGTTGGGCTGCCTGGTGCAGGTGGAGTCGCGGCCGGTGGCGCGCCAGGTGCTGGTGCTGCGGGCGTGGGTTCGACGGGCGCTGGGGTGCGTGCGGGCGGTGTCGGCGGTGGTGCTGGCGCTGCGCATCGCGGCATGATGCCGATGATGGGCGCTGGTCACGGTCAAGGAGACAAACGGGGGAAGGTAAAGACCGTGACGACGGCGGTGGAGCAAGACCAGAACCGGCGGGCGCTGCTCGGTGAGGTGCCGCCGTCGGTGCCGGGCGTAATTGGAGCGTGGGTGCGCGACTAAACGTGCGTGTCCGCTTTAGACGAAGACCCCGAGCGGTGCTCGGGGTCTTCGTGCGTCACGGTTTATTCGGGGCGGGCGGGCTCGCCGGGGTGGAGGGCGATGACATCGAGGCCAGCCTCGGAGAGATCGTCGGCGAAGTGGTCTGCCTTGACTGCGGGGACGTAGGCGACGACGGCGTTAGCTATTCCGGCGGAGGCGGCGCGGGTGCCGACGGCGCCGCGTAGAGCGGAAAGTTCCGCGATCTGCTGCGCATTTTCCAGGCCGTAGATGGCAGCGAGTTCGGTCTGCGAGGACCCGAGGACGGAGAGGAGCTCCGTGCCGCGGCGCGAACGCAGGGACCGGGCGACGCCCTGGGCGCGGGTGGTCTCATCATCGAAGAAAGCGAGCCAGTTGCGGGCATCGGGAAGCGTGGGCTGGCCTTCGGGACCGTCGATTTCGTGGACGGCCGTGAGCCAGTCGACGACGCGCGGGGCAGCATCGGGAAGCAGACGCAGCGAGTCCGTGCCGAAAGCGTGGCAGGCGTCGTGGACGAAGCGCTGGCGGGCGCGAATGTGGGCTACGGGGGCGGCGATATCGCCCGCGGCGGGGGCGGAGACGACGAAGCCACTCATCTCCTTGCCCAGCGGGTGCGGCGCCTGGGTGACCGAGTTATCCGCGTAGTCGATGACGGAGACGGTCTCCGCGGCACCGCGCAGCGCCGCCGTGTGGCGGGCGCGCAGGGGTGGGACCTCGGAGAACAAAGTGACAGCCTGGGCGCATACATCGGCGATGCGGGCGCGCATGGGGGCATCGGCAAGCTCCTCGTGGTCGCTGATGAGGGCGAGGGCCGTGGCGACGTCCATGGCCGAGCGAGCGCCGAGGCCAGCGTGCGGTGGGATATCCGAGACGGCAGTGATGTCCATGCCGGAGGTCTCGCGGGAGAGGAGCTGGCGGTTGATGAGCATCCACACCATGCCTGCCACGCGGGTGTGCGTGTTGCCCGTGGGCGCTGGCGGGACGATGGTGCGGCCCTCCGAATCTGTGGTGGGCTGTTGCGCCGCTGCCAAGGCGGCGAGGGCCTCGAGGGACGAGTCCTCCGTGGTCTCCTCGTTGTTTTCTGCGATGGTCACGCGAATGACGTCATCCGTGCGGGGGCTCACGGCCACGGCGGCGCGCAGATCCACCAGACCGATGACGGTCACGCCGCCGTAGTAATCCACGTGTTCGCCAATGACATTCCACGTCGCAGGAGCGCTGGCCACCGCCTGCGGCTGCGCGCCGGTCAAGCGCGTGTGCAGCTCACGGGCACGGTCAGCGGCGGGGGAGTCGGGGTGGTGCCACATCGGCATGAAGAATTACTCCTTTGGACTGGGGTGCATGCCTCCCCAGCGCTGCGCGATAGGCGCGCGCTGCGGGGAGACCAAGCGGAACAGTCGACATTCTACCGGTCGCACGGCCCGCGTTTCGCGGTAGCCTGGGTGGCACAGATTACGACGAACGCGCCGCGACGTCCCCGTCGCGGCAGACAAGGA
Organism: Corynebacterium sp. CMW7794; assembly: GCF_001563605.1. Taxonomy (NCBI): domain Bacteria; kingdom Bacillati; phylum Actinomycetota; class Actinomycetes; order Mycobacteriales; family Corynebacteriaceae; genus Corynebacterium; species Corynebacterium sp. CMW7794. The sequence continues at coordinate 30,704 of NZ_KQ961724.1, read as the reverse complement.
GCAAAGACAATGACGAACGCAGGCAACACCAAGTGGTACTACGACGTTGCTACCGGCCAGGTGACCGAAGGCCCCGAGTCCGGTTGGGATAATCGCATGGGCCCGTACGATACCCGCGAAGAGGCCGAAAACGCCCTCAAGCTCGCTGCAGAGCGCAACGCTGCTGCCGATGCCGCCGATAAGGCCTGGGAGGACTAACTCCCGCGCGCAGCCGCGCTGCGCCTATCTGTGCGAACGGCCGCCGTCCCCGTATGGGGGCGGCGGCCGTTTCTGCGTTGCGGCTCGGTGCGCGGTTAGGCGTCCATCTTCTTGCGCAGCGGCTTGAAGGAGGACTTAATAGCCTTGAACGCTTCGTGGTAGTCCGCGAGGGCTTCGAGACCAATCATGCGCTCACGCTGGTAGAGCAGGCCGTAGCCGAAGGTGTCCTCGCCGCGGCGGCGGGCGGCCTCAGCCAGTTCGAGGAGCTTGTCGCGCGAGGTGACGGAATCCTGGAAGTCGCCGAGCACGGACTGCATATCCTTGCAGGCCTTGTAGAGTGCTTTCGTCTTGAGGTTCGTGGCGGAACCGGCGGCCTCTGCGGCGTAGCGCAGCTTCTTTGCGGCCTTGCGCATGTCGTGGAAGTAGTTCTCGCGCTCGTGGAGCGGGAGCTCGTCATTGCTCCAGTTCTTCACGGCCTTCTTGTGGCGCTTGACCAGCTTCGCATAGGCCTCGCCCAGGTGGTTGGCCATGACGGTTTCCATGTCCTGGGCGGGTTGCTCGTGGGCGGCGGGCTCAGCCTCGGGCTGTGCGTCCTCAGGCACGGGGGTTGCGGCAGCGGTGTCCTCGGTAGTCGTGTCCTCGGCGGGGGTGTCTGCGACGACCGGCGGATCGAGCAGGAGTTGGTCGAGTTCTTCGAGCAGGCCCAGGTAGCGATCCGAGTTGAGGGCGCCGATCACGTGGCGGTGGGCGCGGCGGTATTCGCGGCCCATGTCGTGGGCGATGTGGTCGCGGGTGGCCTCGTCGAGAACGTCGGAATCCTCAGACGCGAGGAGGGACTGCCAGCGCTCCTCGACGACCTCGGCGTCGCGTGCGACACCGAGTAGGCCTGCGAGGGACTTGAGTTCGCTTTCAATGTGCGCGATCTGCGGGCCCTCGACGATGCCATGGAAGGTCTCCATGTGGCTGCGCAGCTCGCGGGTGGCCACGCGCATCTGGTGGACAGAGTCCCACTCGTTGGCGCGGACCTTGGGGTCGTACTCGATGATTTTGTCGCGGTTGGTCTGCAGTGCGGCGATGACGGCCGCGGCGGCGGAGCCCGGCTCGACGGTGGACTCGCGCATGCTCGGCGGCAGCGGCACGTTGTCCACGGAGTCGCCCAGCGCGGTGGCCAGCTTCGACGGGGACTTAGACGGGAAAGCACCGGCGGCGATGAGCGCCTCGGAGCACAGCTGGAGCAGGTTCGCGGGAGCCGGGGCGTCGGCTGCGGGAGCCTCGGCGGCCTGGGCGGCGGCCTCGGCGGCGACGCCGGTGAGCTCGACTTCCCACTCGCGCCAGCGGGTCTCCTTGCCGGCGGGCAGGAAGGACTTGGCGGTGACATGGTCGTCACAGAACTCGGCGACGGGGTTGCCGTCGGGGTCCGCGTAGGTGATCTCGGTGCGCTTATTGTCCACCTGAGCGATGGGCTTGAGGGGGAGGTTGCGCACGAGCGAGCGGATTTCGGCGAGCAGCTCGGCGGGGACGATGTAGTTGCCGTCCGCGGCGTCATCGAGCGGGGCGTGGAGTTCTTGGCGGCCAGCGGCGGTGGGGGTCTTGATGTGCCAGCCGGAGTCGTTGCCGCCGGTGCGGCGACGCAGCGTCATCTTGGCGCGGGTGAGACGCAGGTCCGGGGTGTCGAAGTAGATGGCGGAGAGCTCGTGGTGCTCCTCGCGGGCGACGGAGCCGATCTCAGGCAGTGTGGTGAGATCCGGCAGCTCGGCAGAGCTGTCGACTGCGAATTTGGCCTCGATTTCGAGGGCACTGGTAATGGCCATCTACTCTTTCCTTTTCCTCGACGTGTGGGTGTCCTTCTGGGCCCGATCCTACCTTTTAGGGGTAGAAAGTGGCCCATAATGATGCGTGGCTGTGGTTACGCGGTGAGCGCCCGCTGGCGCGCGTCGAGTCCGGCCGAATCGCCGCCCAAGCGCGCGGACTCAGCGGCGGCGATGCCGTCATGCAATCCGTCGAGGTGCGTCGCCGACAGCGAGAGCGTCGACAGGTGAGGGAAGAGACGGTCGCGGGTTTCCTCGGCTGCGGTCAGGCGGCGGGCGAGGACGGGCAGTGCCTGCGAAGCCACGGTAGCGAGGTCCGTGGACGAGGAGGGCGCATCTTCACAAGACACGGCGGAGCCGGAAGTGGAGTCGTAAGAATTCGCCTCCTGCAGCAGGTCACCAATCCTGGTGGCGTAGGACAGGCGGAAGCTACGGCGGTAGGCCGCGGTGGTGCGGGTGCGCTTGGCCTCGGCAGCGCCGGGGGAGGACGTGAGGAAGTGCTCGCACTGGCGGGCGAGTGAAGCGTGGAGATCGATGACATGGTCGAGGTCGCCTGCGGTGCCGATGAGCGAGACCAGCCCGCGGGAGTCGATGAGCACGCCGGTGACGCCGTTGGCGTAGCAGACTGCGGCGAGCAGGCTGAACTTGTGCTTGACGTACGGGGCGTCGAGATAGACGCGGCGGGTGATGGGGGCGGCATGGGGATTCTGCAGGGCCTCAGTGAGGCGGTGGGACTGGCGCAGGGACTGGGCGCGGGCGATGAGTGCGTCGGCCTCCTCTTCGAATTCGGTGGACTCGGCCTTGCGCAGGAGGGCCTCGATCTTGCGGCGGATCTTGGCGGCGGGGTCGGATTCGGGCGTCGTGGGTGGGGTGAGGAGTTCGACGTCGCGGAGCACCTTGAGGGAGGTGAGCTCCGCATGCCAGGAGGGTAGAAGACCCACGTCGTAGAAGGGATCGGCGGGTGGCAGTAACCTGAGCCAGGCGGCGCGCAGGTAGGGCGAGGCTACGCGCGCGGGCACGCGGATGGCAGCACGGTGGGCTAAAGGATGGATGGCAGGGCCGAGGATGTGGAATAGGTCGTCTGGGGTCCAGCCGCGCAGGGCGGCGATGACGATGTCGTCGACGATGGTGGTGGGGCTCATCATGGCGTTCTCCTTGAGTGGTTTTAGTAAGAGTGTTCTAACGGAGTGCGCTTAGACTCGCATGGTGCGTGGACATGAATGAGGCGAGACACCCCCGCGGGCTACCCCCGAGATGCTCTGGTGAGCTGGGCAAAGCGGATGAAAAGTACTGCCCAATAGAGTTGGCAGCTCCGCTAGAGTGAAGGGCATGAATAGCCAACACGAGTTTGTCCTGCGCACCGTCGAGGAGCGCGATATTCACTTCATCCGCCTGTGGTTTACCGATATTTTGGGCGGCTTGAAGTCCGTGGTCATCAGCCCCTCGGAGTTGGAGGACGCATTTGAGGAGGGCATCGGCTTCGATGGCTCCTCGGTGGAAGGTTTTTCGCGCATTTCGGAGTCGGACACCATCGCGCTTCCGGACCCGTCCACGTTCCAGATTCTTCCGTTTGACCAGGACGATCCCAACCTGCAGTCGGCGCGTATGTTCTGTGATATCCAGCAGCCGGACGGTCAGGCCTCGCTCGTGGACCCGCGCCAGATTCTGCGCCGTCAGGTCGCGGACGCCGCGGCGGATGGCTTTAGCGTCAAGGCCTCGCCGGAAATTGAGTTCTTCCTGCTTAAGGAGCTCAAAGAGACGGGCAAGTTGAAGCCCACGGATAACGGCGGCTACTTCGACCAGGCGAGCCAGAACACCGCGCCGCGTTTCCGCTCGTATGCGATGCTGGCGCTGGAAGAGATGGGCATCTCCACGGAGATGAGCCACCATGAGACAGCGCCAGGGCAGCAGGAGATCGACCTGCGGCACGCGGACTTGCTCACCATGGCGGATCACATTATGACCTTCCGCTTCGTTATTAAACGTGTGGCCACCAACCAGGGCATTCGCGCGACGTTTATGCCCAAGCCTTTCGAGGAGCACCCGGGCAACGGCATGCATACGCACTTCTCGTTGTTTGAGGGAGAGACGAACGCCTTCCACGATCCGGATGACGAGTTCGCGCTGTCTACGACGGCGAAGCAGTTCATCGCGGGCATCCTCGAGCACGCCACGGAGATGACCGCCGTGACCAACCAGTGGGTCAACTCCTATAAGCGTTTGATGTTCGGCAACGAGGCGCCGGGTTCGGCGACATGGGGCGTGTCCAACCGTTCGGCGCTCGTGCGCGTGCCCACGTATCGCCTGGGAAAGGCGGAGTCGCGCCGGGTGGAAGTGCGCAATATCGACGCGCTCATGAACCCGTACCTGGGCTACGCCGTCATCCTTGCCGCGGGGCTCAAGGGTATCCGCGAAGGCTACGAGCTGGGCGAGCCGGCCGAGGACGACGTCCATTCGCTCACCCGCCGCGAGCGCCGCGCGATGGGCTACAAGGATCTGCCCACCTCGCTCGACCAAGCGCTGCGCGTCTTCGAGCGCTCCGAGTTCATGGCGGACATCCTCGGCGAGCACGTCTTCGAATTCTTCCTGCGTTCCAAGTGGGACGAATGGCACCGCTACCAGGCGCAGATCACCACCTCCGAGCTGCACACCAACCTGGACTTCTAAGCTATGGCGAAGATTCCCTCACCTGCCACGCTGGGGCTTACTCGTCCCACCGCGGCGCAAGACCTCGAAGAACTCGGCTGGACCACCGAGGAGACCATTCCGCTGCTGTGGACGCTCGCGGCCTGCGGTAACGCGGACGTCGCGCTCAATACCCTCATGCGCATCCACGACGCCGCCCCCGAGCTCGAGCCCGCCATGCGCGCTGACGAGGCCCTGCGCGTGCGTGTCCTCGCCCTCCTCGGCGGCTCCACGGCGCTGGGCGATCACCTCGCCGCGAACCCCGAGCTGTGGCACGAACTCGCCAAGCCGCTGCCCACCGTCGCGGAGTTCTACCAAGAGATGCTCGGCGCCATCGAGGCACGCCCTGCGGCCTATGAGACGGAGCTGACGCGGCCGGATGGGGCATCGGCAAGCTTGAGCGGGCCCGGCACCTACGTCGCGGGCATCCGCGAGGCCAAGATTTTGCTCAAGTCCACCTACCGCACGCTCGTCATGCGACTGGCCGCGCACGACCTGGCCGGCACGCTTCATTCCCGCAAGGGGCAGACCGTGGCCCAGCCCGAAGTCCCGTTCCGCGAGGTCACGCGGCTGACCACAGGGCTTGCCGATGCCGCCCTTACCGCAGCGTTAGCCGTCGCCGTCCGCGTCGTCTATGACGAGGCTCCGCTCGACGCCCAGCTGGCCGTCATGGCCTTGGGCAAGTGCGGCGCGAACGAGCTCAATTACATCTCGGACGTGGACGTTATCTTCGTCGGCTCCGAGGCCACCCCGCGGATTACGCGCGTCGCGGCGGAATTCAATCGGATTGGTTCCGCGTGCTTCTTTGAGGTCGACGCGAACCTGCGGCCGGAGGGCAAGTCCGGCGCGCTCGTGCGCACGCTTGATTCGCACGTGACGTATTACAGGCGCTGGGCGGAGACCTGGGAGTTTCAGGCGCAGCTCAAGGCCCGCGTGCAGACGGGCTACCTGCCGCTGGGCGAGGACTACATCGCGGCCGTCAAACCGATGGTGTGGGAGGCCTCCCTGCGCGACTCCTTCGTCGAGGACGTTCAAGCCATGCGCCGACGCGTGCTGGAGAACGTCCCTCCGGAGCTGAAGACCCGCGAGCTCAAGCTCGGCACGGGCGGCCTGCGCGACGTCGAATTCGCAGTGCAGCTCCTCCAGCTCGTGCACGGCCGCTCGGATGAGTCGCTGCGCGTGCTCAATACGATCGAGGCGCTCGAGGCGCTGGTCGCCGCAGGTTACGTCGGCCGCGAGGATGGCCACCAGCTCATCGAGGCCTACGAGTTCCTGCGCCTGCTCGAGCACCGCCTCCAGCTCGAGCGCTTCCGCCGCACTCACCTGCTACCGGAGGAGGGCGACGCCGTCGCATGGCAATGGCTCGCGACCGTCGCCGGGTTCAACCCGGACGGCGCGCAGTCCGCCTCCCAGGCGCTCGCGAAGCGCCTCAAAGAAATCCGCGTGCTCGTCAATGATCTGCACTCGCGCCTGTTCTACCGGCCGCTTCTGCATTCGGTGGTCAATCTCGACTCGGATACGCTCAAGCTCTCGCCGGCCTCGGCGAAGCTGCAGCTCGCAGCACTCGGCTACACGTTCCCGGACCGCGCCTTCGAGCACCTCACCGCGTTGGCCACAGGGTCCTCGCGCAAGGCCCGCATCCAGGCCATTTTGCTGCCCACGCTCATGGGCTGGCTTGCCGAGGCCGCGGACCCCGACGCCGGCCTGCTCAACTACCGCCGCTTGTCCGAGGCCGCCTACGACGCGACGTGGTTCCTGCGCATGCTCCGCGACGAGGGCATCGTGGGCCAGCGCCTCATGCATATCCTCGGCACCTCGCCGTACGCCGCCGAGCTCATCATTTCCGCGCCCGACGTCGTCAAACAGCTCTCGGACGGCGCGACCGGACCCAAGCTGCTCGAGACCTCGCCGCAGCAGGTGTCCACCGCGCTCGTGCGCTCGACTAAGCGCCACGCGGATCCGGATAAAGCCGTCGCCGTCGCACGTTCACTGCGCCGCATCGAGCTCGCGCGTGTCGCGGCCGCGGACCTGCTCGGCTTCATGGACGTGCGCGAGGTCTGTCTCGAGTTGTCTACCGTGTGGAACTCCGTGCTCGAGGCCGCGCTGCGTGCCGAGATCCGCGGCTGGCAGGGCGCCCATAATGCACCCGAGGACGCGGACTTCCCACGCCCGCCCGCGCGCATCGCGGTTATCGGCATGGGCCGCCTGGGCGGCATGGAGCTCGGCTTTGGCTCGGACGCGGACGTCATGTTCGTCGCCGAGCCCGCCGAGGATGCCGTCGACCCCGAGACCGGCGCCCCCGTCGACGAGACCACCGCCGTGAAGTGGGCCGTCACCATCGTCGACGGTCTGCGCCGCCGGCTGGCCAAGCCCTCGGGCGACCCGCCGCTCGAGGTCGACCTGGGCCTGCGCCCCGAGGGCCGCTCCGGTCCTGTCGTGCGCACCATCGCCTCCTACGAGCGCTACTACCGCGAGTGGGGCGAAGCCTGGGAGATGCAGGCGCTCCTGCGCGCCGCATTCATCGCCGGTGACGAGGAGGTCGGCTCCCAGTTCATGGAGCTCATCGACGGTTTCCGCTACCCGGCGGGCGGTGCCTCCGAGTCCACGATTCGCGACATCCGGCGCATGAAAGCCCGCGTGGACAATGAGCGCCTGCCCCGCGGCGCGGACCGCAATACGCACCCCAAGCTCGGCCGCGGCGGACTCACGGACATCGAATGGACCGTGCAGTTGCTCACCATGATGCACGCCCACGAATGCCCGGAGCTGCGCAATCCCTCGACGCTAGGCACGCTCGACGCGCTCGAGACCCACGAGATTCTGCCCGCCGCGAAGGTGAGCGCGCTGCGCGAGGCGTGGTGCCTGGCCACCGACGTGCGCAATGCGCTCGTGCTCGTGCGCGGCAAGCGCGTGAACCAGCTGCCGCCGCCGGGCCCGCAGCTCGCGCAGGTCGCCGGCGCCTCCGGCTGGGCCCCGGAGGACAACCAGGGCTACCTCGACCATTATCTCAAGACCACGCGGCACGCCCGCCGTGTCGTCGATGAGGTCTTCTGGGGCGAGCCCGAGTCTCTCGAGCACGAGGAAGGTCCGTTCTAACTGCCGGTTTCCTGGCAATAGCCTGCCGATGCCCCCTTATCCCTAGGCAGCGCCCCCACGCGCGGCCTAGGCTAGATAAGTCACTTGAAACACGGAAGGCGGACGGACCACCCCATGGCTTTGACTCTGCGCTTGGATCTTTCTTCGGCGAATGTTGCAGACCTGGAGGCGCTGCTCGCAGCGGCGCGCGCCGGGGGCATCGGCGGCGAGGGCCGCGTGAGCCTCGACGGCACGGAGCTCGTGCTTACCGTCGCCGAGCCCGCCGCCACGCAGGAGGCCCCGCGCCCTGCGACGCCGGACGCCTCGCAGCACTCGAACCCGGTCGAACTCGTCGGACCGGTGGGGGAGGCCGCCATTCGCTCCGTCATCGATATTTTGAGCGGCCGCCAGAATCCGCCGCGCACCCCGGGCTTCGGCGAAAACGAGGCGCGCTAGATGTCGCGACGTTTCATCAACGCGGCGCTGTCTGTTTTCGTCGTGGTCGCCGTTGTGGGCCTGGGACTGTGGTTCTACCTGCGCGACCGCGCACCCGCCGGCGCCCAGACCGTGGGTGAGGCCGTCGCGGAGCTCAGCGGCAGCTCCACGAATACGGACACGATAAGCTCCAACCTCGTCACGGTCCTTGATCGCCTGGGTGTGTTCACACACAGCCCGCTGCACGACCCGGCGCAGTCTCCCGCGCCGGACACCGCGGAGTCGCGCGACGAGCTCATCTCGCGCATGGAACAGGCCGTGGGCCGCGGCGAGCTCACCGCCTTCGAGGCTCGCGCCGTGCTCAAGGCCTACGACCAAGGCCTTATCACCGGCGGAGAGTCGCCGCTCGTTGTCCTGGACTCCGGCGAGGCCCCGGAAACTTCTGAGTCTTAAACCGCGTCTTCAGCAGCGTCGTCCTCGATGGCGATAATCTTCACGCGGCGCGGCGCATGCGGCTGGAAGCGCTTCTCCACGAAGTGCGTGACCACGATGCCCGCCAGGCCGAAGAGCCACACGCCCAGCACCGCGAGCGCGCCGTGGCGGAAGTCCGCCCACTCCATGCCGCGCGAGCTTAAGACCATGCCCATGATCTGCGCGCCGAGCATGCCCGCGACGAAGCCGCCCATATTCGCCAGGCCCGTCGCCGTCGCCACAACGTCATGCGGCAGGCGCTCGCGGATCTTGTCGAACCCGTAATTCGACACCGGCTGCAGCAGTGCCATGACGAACATCATGACCACGACGACCCAGAAGCCGCGCGGCGAGCCTGTCGCGAAGAACAGCGCCCAGCACACGATGTGGGTTGCTGCGAAAGCGAGCGCCACCCAGTCGCGCACGCCCGACAGCCGAGCAGAGATACGCCCGTGGATCGGGCCCGAGAGCACCATGAAGACGGTATTAAGGGTGAGCACGATGCCGGCGGCGGCATCGGAAAGCCCCATGGCTTGCGTCATCATGGGCATGCCCCACATCATGACGAAGACCGGAGCGGCGAGCATGCCCGAGAAGTGGATGAAGAAGCAGTTCCACGCCGTCGCCGAGGTGACGACGGCGGCGAGGCGGGCACGGAGGCTGGGAACGGGGGCATCGGAAGGCGCGGCGGCGGGAAGAATGCCGAGCTTCTCCGGGGAGTCCGCGACGGCGACCGAGGCTGCGAGCGCGACGAGGATGCCCACCGCGCCGAGTGTGACAAACGCCGTGGTCCACCCAGTCACGCCGAGGTACCAGAGGAAAGGAATCGCGGAGATGAACTGGCCCAGCTGGCCCAAGGCGCTTGTGACCTGCGTGAACATCGGCGTGCGGTGCAGCGGGAACCAATAGGGCAGGATGCGCATGACTGACAGGAACGCCGTCGCATCGCCGGCGCCGATGAGGACGCGCGCCGCGACCGCGACCCAATAATTGCTGGTAAAGCCGAGGACAACCTGTCCGATGCCCATGACAAGCGCACCGGCGACGAGCATCGCGCGCGGGCCGAATTTATCGATGGCGACGCCCGTGGGAATCTGCGCCAGCGCATACGTGCCCACCTGGATGGAGGTAAACACGGCGATGGCGCCGGCGGTGGAGTCGAAACGCTCGATGGCATCGAGGCTCGCGACGCCGAAAGAGGTACGGCCGGTAATCGCCATGGTGTAGACCGCCATCGCGGCGACCCACACCCACAGCGCCTTCGTGGTGATGACTTCGCGGGGGTTCGGGACCGACTTTTCTTCCGACATGGGTGTAAAGTGTACGCCCCGCCCACTATGGTGTTAGAGGTGGATTATATTTCGACGCGCAATGAAGAACGCACCCCAGCTAAATTTACGGACATCCTTCTAGGCGGACTTGCCCCTGATGGTGGCCTGTACCTGCCGTCGGAGTATCCGACGATTACCTCGTCCATGCTGGATGAGTGGCGCTCCGTGCTCGCCGACGGCGGCTATTCGGCGCTCGCCGCCGAGGTGCTTAAGCTCTTCATCGACGACATTCCCGCCGCGGACATTGAGGCGATTGCCGCGCGTGCGTACACCACGCCGAAGTTTGCCTCGGAGGAGATCGTCCCCGTCACTTCTTTGGGGGATGGGCTCTGGGTTGGCCACCTGTCCGAAGGCCCCACCGCGGCGTTCAAGGACATGGCCATGCAGCTTTTGGGCGAGCTCTTCGAATACGAACTCGGCCGCCGCGACGCGTCGCTGAATATCCTGGGCGCGACCTCGGGCGATACCGGCTCGTCTGCCGAGTACGCCATGCGCGGGCGCCGCGGCATCCGTGTGTTCATGCTCACCCCAGCCGGCCGCATGACACCGTTCCAGCAGGCCCAGATGTTCGGCCTCGACGACCCGAATATCTTCAACATCGCTTTGGACGGCGTCTTCGACGACTGCCAGGACGTGGTCAAGGCCGTCTCCGCCGACGCGGAGTTTAAATCCACGTACGCCATCGGCGCCGTGAACTCCATCAACTGGGCGCGTCTCATGGCCCAGGTCGTCTACTATGTCAACTGCTACCTGCGCGTGACCTCCTCCAACGATGAGAAAGTCTCGTTCTCCGTGCCGACCGGCAACTTCGGCGATATCTGTGCGGGCCACATCGCGCGCCAGATGGGCCTGCCTATCGACCGTCTCATCGTCGCGACCAATGAGAACGACGTGCTCGACGAGTTCTTCCGCACCGGCAACTACCGCCCGCGCCCCGCGTCCGAGACCATGGCGACGTCCTCGCCGTCCATGGACATCTCCCGCGCCTCGAACTTCGAACGTTTCGTCTTCGACCTCACCGGCCGCGACGCCGCACGCACCGCGGACCTCTTCGGCACGAAGGTCAAGGAGGGTGGCTTCTCTGTCTCCGCCGCGGAATTGGCTGCCGCGCGTGACGAGTACGGCTTCACCTCGGGCCGCTCGACCCACGCCGACCGCCTGGCGACCATCAAGGACGTGCACGAGCGCTACAACTACCTTGTCGATCCGCACACCGCGGACGGCATCAAGGCTGCGCGCGACGCCCAAGCTGCCGATGCCATCGCAACCCCCATCGTCTGCCTCGAAACGGCACTGCCGGTCAAGTTCGCGGACACCATCGAGGAAGCCATCGGCACCGTCCCGCCGTCCCCCGCACGCTTCGAGGGCATACTCGACGCCGAGCGCCACGTCACGGATCTTCCCAACGACGTCGCCGCCGTCAAGGACTTCATCACCACATCCATCGACACCACGGAGGTCTAAAACATGGCACAGGAACAATTCGCCGGGCCCGAGTACTTCACCGAGTTCGACCCGGAGAAGTTCATCCGCGACATGAAGCAGGTCAAGGAAATGGACGAGGAGGCGGCCGAATCATCCGACTCCGCAGAGAAGACCAACGATGCCGACTCCTGATTTCATCCTGCGCCTGCGTTCCCGGATTGGCCACGAGCCGCTCCACCTGCCCGGCGTGACCGCCGTCATCCTGCGCGACGTTCCCATGGGCGCTGCGGTATGGGAGGTGCCGTCGGTGCTGCTCACGCGTCGCGCCGATACCGGCACCTGGGCACCTGTGGCCGGCATCTCTGAGCCCGGTGAGGACATCGGGGAGACCGCCGTGCGCGAGGTCCTCGAGGAGGTCGGCCTAGAGGCCCGCGTCGAGGCGCTCCTTGGCTCCGGAAAGACGGACCCCGTGACCTATCCCAATGGCGACCAGTGCACGTTCATCGACACAGCGCTGCGCCTGTCCGTGCCCGACGGCGCGGAGCCCGTGGTCTCCGACGACGAGAACCTCGACGCTGCCTGGTTTTCCGTGGCAAAGCTGCCGCCGAGCGTCCACGCTCGGCACCGCATGATCATCGCGGACGCGGTGGCGCAGATGAAGCATCCGCAGGGTTTCCGGCCGCGGGTGGGCTTCGTGAAGCGCTCACGGTAGCTCGTCCTGTTTCAAGCCAGCTCCGTCTCGTGCGGTGGGTTGGCTTTGGTTTTGTGGCGGTTTGGGCTGATTCAGAGGCCCTGAAGCGCCATAAACCCAAAGCTGCAGTCATGGGGGTGGTGGCTGGCTTTGGTTTTGTGGCGGTTTGGGCTGATTCAGAGGCCCTGAAGCGCCATAAACCCAAAGCTAGGAATTCTGCCCGCGGAACTCACGGACCCGTGCGGACACGGCCCGGTAGGCTTCGCCAGAGACGACGTCGCGGTAGCCGAAGCGGAGAATGATAAGCCCGTGCTCGGAATAGAGGGCATCGGAACGACGCTTTTCGCGGTCGAGGTTGAACGCCTGGTCCTCGGAGGACGTCCCGTATTTTCCTTTGCCATCGAGCTCGACAACGATGGGCGTGTCATTGACTCGGAAGTCCACTCGGTAGGTGCGTCCGCGCACGGTGAAGGAGGCTTGAGGGGTGACGCGAAAGTCATTGGTCGTAGTACATTGCGCGTAGAAGATTGCTTCCAAGGCAGAGTCGAGGCGAAGGGGAGGGGCGGCCAAAGCAATCATGTCTTCGATGCCGCCGAGCTTTTTGATCCCTAAGTCTCGGCATTCTTTGGCGCACTGGGCAATGTCGCTATAGGCAGTAGGTACGCGTGACATAAGGCTACACAGCGCGATGAGCGCCGCGGTATGCCCATAGAGGCGGTAAAGGTCAACAACCGTGCGTGCCGGGATGGTGATGAGTGAGCCGTTGTAGTCGCAGTAATGAGAAGCAGGTACCGCGCTGTAGAGCGGCAGCTCATAGGGGTCTTTTGTCGTTGTTGGGGCACAGTAGGTCTCGACCCGGGTGGGAAAAGCTTCGAGCCGCCAGAGTCCGACCACTGCCGCAGCGGCGTGCCCAGCGAGGAGGCGTCCGCGCGCTGCGAAGGAGTGCGCGAAGAGTGGATATTTCTCCCAGTCTGAGGTGGGAACCTCTGCGGTAGGGAAATACACGCTGCGATTGATACGCGTGAGGGTTCCGCGCCGAACGGCGCGGGAAATCACCCCACGGCTGTTCGGAATATGCGTTTGATCACGTGGGAGGATGAGTCCAGATTCGGTACGGCGGAAGTCCCCGAGCTTCCAATGCCGCCCTCTCCCCGAGACAGTCATGCTGCTCATCATAAAGGAAACAACATGACTGCGCAGGGCGAGAAGGTTAGACCGCCAGCGGCGTCGTCCGCGGGGTCACGGCGATGGGGAGGTTGGGAAGGATCTGCCTTTGATGCGTGTCTTGTAGCCGGTGTTCGGGGTGCCGTCGAGGTTGGTGGCGCGGCCACGGTTCCACCAGCCCTCATTGGAGTCGACCTCGTAGAAGCCGGTGTTGGTATCCGTGGAGAAGCGGACGGAATCAAAGAGGTAGAACTCGGTCTTGGCGTCGAAGCCGCACGTGTCCGCGATGCCCGTCGATGCCAGGTATTCCTCGGCCTTGCCGGCGACGTCGCGCGGGTAGCAGGAGAAAGGATCGAGGTGAGAGGATCGTGGACGAAGAACTTGATAGTGAGCGCCTTCTCGATGCGGAACGGGTCGAGCACGGCGGAGGCCGGAATGGTGAAGTGATTCTCGGTGCCGGGGACGTCGGTGAAACGCACGTCGACGAAACGTACGTCCTAACCCTTGATAAACCTCACGACGTCCTGGATGGTCTGGAGTGCCATGGGGCTGATACTCCTTGCGAATGAAAGCTCGGCGAGGCATGGGCCCGCGTTGGTTTTCTATACGCTAAAAGGCGTGCGTCTTATCTTTCTATTATGTGCGGGCGGCGGGGAGCTTTACACATGCCAGGTAGGACGTGTGACGTTAGTTACTGGGGGAGAATAATATTCTCTAGCTCCGCCGGTGCGGCGGCGTGGTGCACCGCGCCGTCGGCGACATAGTCCGCGACGGTAGCCGGGGCGAAGCTGTCGCCGCAGACGACGATGGTCTCGTCGCAGATGAGCAGGAGCCGGGCCGCGGCGGCAAGCTCGAAGAGGAGCGGAAGGTCAGCGCGCGACCACTGCCAAGCAGTGGCGTAAAAACTCACGCCGTAGGGGTACGAGGTTTCGAGCAGGAGAGTGCCGCGCCGGAGAAAGATGCCATCGCGCGAGAGGCTTGCCAGGACGTGGCGGGCTGCTGCGGGGTGGGGAAGGGCGGCATCGGCAAGCGGGGCAAACGTTAAGGTAGAAGCCATGAAGATCATGATTTTAGGCGCCGGGGCCGTGGGAGGCTACTACGGCGGGAAATTGCAGCAGGCCGGACACGAGGTGGGATTCATCGCGCGCGGGGCGACACTGGAGGCGTTGCGCGAGCGCGGGCTGGACCTCGGCGGGAAGGTCGTGGCGCCGTCCTGGGCGGCGGAGAGCGCGGCCGAGCTCGTGCAGGCGATGGGGACGCCGGAGGTGATTATCGTGGCGTCCAAGGCGCTGCCGGGGAACGCGACGTTTGGCGACCTTCCGCAGGTCGACGAGCTGGCCGGAGTGCCGGTGGTGACGACGCATAATTCGGTGGAGACGCATTATGAGGCCGCGCGGCTCTTTGGTGATGAGCGGGTCTTTGCCGCGGTGATTCGCGCGTACCTCACGCGCACGGGGCCGGCGGAGATTCGTCTGAACCCTGGGCCGCTGTCGCTGAATTTCGGGCCGCTGCCGGGGGTGCGCGCGCCGGAGCTCGACGCCGTGGGGCGTTTCCATGCAGCGCTGCATGCGGCGGGGATTGACTCGGAGTATTTCCCGGACGGGGAGATCATGGTCGACGTGTGGTCGAAGGCGATGTTTGTCGCGACGACGGGTGCGCTCGGCGCGCTGGCGGGCCGGCCCATGGGTGTGCTGCGCACCGAATTGCGTCCGCAGCTGCGCGGGCTCATGGACGAGGTCGCGGCGGCCGGTCGTGGCTGTGGGGTCGCGCTGCCGGCGGACATCGTGGACCGGACCCTCGCGTTTGCAGACGAGCAGTACGCGGAGGCGACGAGTTCCATGCATCGCGATATTGAGGCAGGACTGCCCAATGAGCTCGACGCGCAGATTGGCGCCGTGCGGCGCATGGCGGCAAGCGTCGAGGTGGGCACGCCGTTGCTTGACTACACGCAGGCTGTGCTGGAGGCGCGCTTCTAGCCTGCGTCGCCGTAGCGGGCACGGCCGATGGTGTAGACGCCAAAGCACACGAGCCCGATGGCGGTAATGATAAGCAGGACCTGGTCGAAGGGCTGGGCACCGATGGTGTGGAGGGCGGCATCGAGGCCGCCGGCCTTCTCTGGGGCGTGGGAGGCCGCGACCCAGATGACGAGCGCGCCCGAGTTGGAGGCCTCCTCGCTGTAGCCGCCCCGGGAGATGCGGAAGGCGAGCCAGCCGATGAGGACGAAGACGGCGCCGAGGACGACGAAGCCGACGCTCGTCATCCGGTTGAGCGCCTGAGATTGCTGCGCGCGGATTCGGCAGCGTTGCGGGCGGTGTTGCGTGGAGAGCTCGTAGGTTCACCCTAGGGGCGCAGGCACTAGTGCGTACGCGAAACCCACGCGGAGCCCTGTGCGAACGGGGCCCGGCGGGGGTGAGAGGTGCGGCGGGACGTTTGCGTTTCTCTTTGACCACCACTTTTCGAAGGGGCGTAGAGTCCTATTCCCGTGAAACTACACCATACTTTCCCGACTACTCTCTCATTAATGGGGCGACGCTGCCTCAATTGATATGGCGGTGCGGCGGTCGGGCCGGTTAGTTGGGAATTACCTTGGGGGCTGTACAGCGCTTACCGTGGGGATGATTCCGTCCCTAAGCAATTCCTTGATCTTTGGTTTTATGGCGGTTCCGAAATTGTCGAGTCCCGTCCCTTTGTAGGCGCGGTTAAACTCGTTCGCGATTTCCTGTGCTTTTGCGTCAAGGGACTTGTCGGATTCAGCGATCCGTTTGATGTTGCGGTTTGCAGCGTTCGCTGCGGAAGTTGTGGGCCGACCAAAATTCTTGGACAGCTCGAACTTGAAGTTTGCCATGGAAGTCTTCCTTCCGTTTCACGGCTTCGAGAACTGAATTATTTATGGGTGCCTGGCTGAATTTTTAGCCACGGGGAGGAAAATTGTCCCCACTGCCGTAGCTATCGCGGGCGCGGATTTGGCCCCCACGTCCACGGATGGTGAACTCGGCCTTCTGGTTTCGGGCAATGGGACGCCCAAAGTCGATGGCGTCCTTCTGGGTGTCAAACTTCTTGATGGGCTTGCTTGAGCCCTCACGCTGGAACTTCCACTTGTCTCCGTCAGGAGATACGTTGTAATTATTGGCTCCCATGCGGTATCCAACCTTTCTGCACACCTGAAAACGGCGTGCCGAGTGACGCGAGCGGAAAGGAGCGCTGGTACTGTCACACGAAGAGACAATCGGCAAATTATCTCCGTGTGAAGCCCCCGCGCCGCCCTTGCGGTTGTAGGGGCTTTGCTCGCTAGTACTGAACTTAGCACACGCAGTCGATATAGTTACATGGCTGAAATTCACATCCGTGATCTGTGGATAAACCAGTGAATGTGCTTGTAGATTGCCTGTGGATAAGGGGTCGTGCACGGACAGGTGCGGGGGAGGTAGCTTAGAGTAGTGCGATTTTGGTCGAAATCTTTAGCGAATTTCCAGGACGAATTGCACAAATTTTTTTTCGACCCTGTGGATAAGTCGATAGTTTTCGCTGGCCATTGAACATGACGATGATATAAATCACAAGTGGTGTTCATGTGGCTAAAGCTTTCGTTTTTGTTTGGACTTTCGTGCTTCACATTGAATTGATCGCGGGGCGGCACTGGCGAGCTTTCTTGAAGAGTGGCCGCAGGTTTCCTCTGCGCATGCTTCGTTGAAGGTGTGGATTTGTCGATGGGCAAGCATATTGCCCGGCTATCAAGGCAATGCCACGGCTTCTGGATCCGCGTGCAGCTTTGGACGCGGGCGACATCAATGCGGAACAATTCGAGCGTCTCGTTTCCCAACGTGAAACTCTGCGTATGCGAACCAAGCAGATTAACGACGACGGTTCCATCCGCTTTGCATGCCCGGCTCTAGAGGGCAAGGTGTCCTGTCCAGCTCGCAAGAACGACCCAAAGGCAAAGAAGGCGGCGGCAAGACGAACCCTTGGTGGTCGGGCACCTTTGCCGTTGTCCGTAAAACAGGTTCCGGCGGGCCCTCAGCGGGGCAAAGTCTGTTCTGGTAAGTCTGTCACCGTTCCGCTCTATCTTGACAAAGGCGGCGTGGACAACATCAACAAGCACCTTCACCAGGGGCCGGCCGTCTATACGCAGGAATGGCATGACACCTATAAGCGCGGCCGTGCTGCCATCGAAGCCCGAAACGCTAGTGCCAAGCACGATGTCTCGCTTGGGCTTGGAGATCGAGCGAAGCGCGGCATGCGCGGCTTTGATGGCTTCGCCATGCTTCTCACCGTTCTTGTCGCCGCGTCGAACGCGCTTCGAGTCATTGGCTACCTCAAACGCGGACGCGACGCCGAACTTGCTCCGACGCCTCCGCGCGGAGGGCGTCCTCGCAAGAGGCGCTTTGATGATCATGTCATTGGGCTGGCGTGGGGCAACGCGCCGCCCGCCGAAGAGGCTGCATAGGAGGCCACGAGACTCTGTTTGGGGTCCGTGGTCTAACAGCCGTGAGTTGGCGTGATGTTCAGGTCATGCTGGCGGCGAATACTACGGAAAATGGTCCGTGGATAGACAAAAATCCGGCCCCATGGACACTCTTGCGGTGAAAGTCCACGGGGCCGGGCTATTTGTTAGAGATTCGCAAATCTCAGCAGGCTAGAACCGTAAAAGTCCCGCGGCGTTTAGCAGTCGAAGTACATCTCGAACTCTTGCGGGGTGGGGCGCATGCGGTTCGGGGTGATTTCGTTGTCGTACTTGTACTGGACGTAGGTGTCGATGAGGTCTTCGGTGAAGACGTCGCCTTCGGTGAGGAAGTCCGAGTCGTTGCGCAGAGCCTCAAGGGAGGCCTCGAGGGAGGTCGGGGCCTGCGGGATGGATGCGGCCTCTGCCGGCGGCAGCTCGTAGAGGTCCTTGTCGACCGGAGCGTGCGGCTCGATGCGGTTCTTGATGCCGTCCAGGCCAGCCATCATCATGGCAGCGAAGCCGAAGTACGGGTTGCCGGACGGGTCCGGAGCGCGGAACTCGATGCGCTTGGCCTTCGGGTTGGAGCCGGTGATCGGGATGCGGACCGCGGCGGAGCGGTTGCGCTGGGAGTAGACGAGGTTGATGGGGGCCTCGAAGCCCGGCACCAGACGGTGGTAGGAGTTGAGCGTCGGGTTGGTGAAGGCGAGGACGGCACCGGCGTGGTGGAGGATGCCGCCGATGTAGTAGCGGGCCAGGTCGGACAGTCCGCCGTAACCAGCCTCGTCATAGAACAGCGGGGAGCCGTCCTTCCACAGGGACATGTGGGCGTGCATGCCGGAGCCGTTGTCGCCAGCGAGCGGCTTGGGCATGAAGGTGGCGGTCTTGCCGAACTCAGCCGCGGTGTTCTTGATGATGTACTTGAAGGTCTGGATATCGTCCGCCGCGTGGAGCAGGGAGTTGAAGCGATAGTTGATCTCGTTCTGGCCGCCGCCCACCTCGTGGTGGAAGCGCTCGAGCGCGAAGCCGGCCTCCTGCAGGTTCTCCACCATGGCGTCGCGGACCTCGACGTGCTTGTCGTAGGGCGCCGTCGGGAAATAGCCGCCCTTCATGCGCGTCTTGTAGCCGATGTTCGGCGTGCCGTCGAAGTTGGTGTCCGCACCGCGGTTCCACCAACCCTCGTCCGTGTCGACCTCGTAGAAGGCGTGGTTGACGTCGGCCGTGTAGCGGACGGAGTCGAAGAGGTAGAACTCGGCCTCGGCACCGAAGAAGCAGGTGTCTGCGATGCCGGTGGAGGTGAGGTACTCCTCAGCCTTGCGCGCGACATTGCGCGGGTCGCGGGAGAACGGCTCGTGGGTGAACGGATCGTGGACGAAGAACTTGATGTTGAGGGTCTTCGCAGAGCGGAACGTATCGAGCACGGCGGTGGCCGGGTCGGGCATGAGCGTCATGTCAGACTCGTCGATGGAGGTGAATCCGCGGATGGAAGAACCATCGAAGGCAAGGCCTTCTGCGGCGGCTTCCTCGGTGAATTCGGACGCGGGGATGCTGAAGTGGTGTTCGGTGCCCGGAACGTCGGTGAATCGAATGTCGACGAACTTGACGTCTTCGTCCTCGATAAACTTCACAACGTCATGGATCGACTCGAAAGCCATGGTGTCTCCTCTAATTTCGGTCGCTTAACAGGGCTGGCTTCAATATTATGCAATTGCGGGTAGTGACGGGCCTAATCCTACCGGATGGGACGCTTTCAACACTCACCCGGTTTGGGGGACTGGCGCGCCGCTTTGGCGCCCACCGTGGGCCTGCGTATCTTAGACATCATGGCTGAGAAGAAGACGTGGCTCGATGGCCCCAGCATCCCCGGCGAGAATGATTATGAGACCCCTGGCCGGTGGCCGGGGGAGAAGCTCGGTCTCCCGGAGCGCGGTGCGGGTGCCCTGGCGCCCGTGTCCCGCCGCGCGGGTGCGGTCCTTATCGATTGGCTGCTGTGCTACGCCGCGGCGGCGATCGTGGGCTACTTCGTCCCTCTCTTTGGCGGCGTGGCGTTGCTCACGTACGTGTTGTGGATCGTGCTAGGCATTCTCGGCGGGTGGCTTTTCGCCCGCACGCCCGGCATGGCGTTGCGCGGCATGGGCGTTGCTCGTCTTGATGCCCCCGGCGAGCGCGTCGGCTTCTGGCGCGCCGCCGTGCGCACGCTGCTTACCGCCTTCATCTTCCCCGCGGCCCTCGTGGACATGGACGGCCGCGGCATGCACGACCGCGCGACCGGCACCGTGGTTATCTACGCCTAGGGGTAAGCGATGACAGAACTGTGGGACATCGTGGACAACGACCGGCAGCACACGGGCGTGCGGGTGGAACGCCAGCTGGGCTTGCCCGATGGCCAGCTACACCAGGTCGTCCACCTATGTCTCTTTGACGTGCGCGGCCGCATGCTCATCCAGCGGCGCGTCGACACGAAGTCCACGTGGCCGGGCATGTGGGATGTCACGGTGGGCGGTTCCGTTATCGCGGGGGAGACGAGCGCACAAGGCATCGCGCGGGAGGTGCGCGAGGAACTCGGCCTGGAGCTGGAGTTCACCCGTCCGGCGTTCACGTTTAACTTTGCGTACGGCTTCGATGACTTTTATGTGGTGCGCGCGGATATCGACGAGCGCACACTGGCCGTGCCTAACGCGGAGGTCGCCGAGGTCGCATGGGCGAGCTTCGCCGACATCCAAGCACTGAAGGCGCGCGGGGAGTTCATCAACTACCGCGACAGCGCGCTGGCCCTGGCCTTCGACTTTGTTGGCGAGAACGGCGTGCGCAGCGATATCTTTGACGGCCGTCCTAGGCCGTAATAAACACGAAAAACGTTCAACCCCTTGTCGCCGCGATTTCCATCGCAGCGACAAGGGGTGAACGTGTCATTGCTTGTTGGAAAGCAACAGTCCGGTCCCCACCTCTCTGTTCCTCCTCAAGAACGCTCACGTGTCACGGTGTGCGCTCTCGCCGCCCCGGTGTAACGCGAAAAGTCATTAATTCTAGGCGTAGGAAAACGAGAAAATCCGCAGTAAAAATTGCGGATTCTCACGTCGGGCCAAAAGGCTACTTGTGCTTGCGCTCAGCGGCGCGGCGCATGCGGCGGTTCATGCCGGCCATGTTCTGCGCCTGGTGGGGCATAGGCCCCTTGGGCAGGCCCGGTTGGGCGCCTGGCATGGCGTCCATGGCCTCGATGCGGCGGATATTGGTCTGCGTCTCGTTCTTATTGAAGTTACGCGGCAGGCGGATGATGTGGTTGCGCAGCTTGGACACGGGGACCTCGTCCTCGCCGGACCCCACGTAGACCTCGTAGATAGGAACGCCGGCGGCCATCTTGTCAATGCGCTTCTTCAGCTGCGCCATGGACGGCTTGAGGCGGTTCTTGTTTCCCTCAGCGACGAGGATGACACCCGGGTTACCGATGACGCGGTGGATAAGGTCCTGCTGGCGTGTAGCAGCGATGCCCGGCTTGACGGACCACACGAGACCCACGGAGTTCTTCAGCTGCTGCTCGAGTGCCCAGCCCGCGACGCCGGGCTGGTCCTCGACCTTGCGGTACATGTCGCGCTCGACGCGGCGGGTAAATAGCCACATGGCGAGCACGAAGCCGACGCCCAAGCCCAGGATGAGCATGAACCACTCGCCACCCCAGAGCATGCCGATGAGGAAGAAGACCAGCGCGACGCCCAGGATGGACGCGAGCATGATGGGCACGAGCGCCTTGTCCTGCTTGCGCTGCATCTGGAAGACCTGCCACATTTGCTGGCGGGTCTGCTTGCGCTGGGCACGCTTGTTGGCGCGCTCTTCCTTTTTGGCGGCGCGCAGTGCCGCCTTGTCATCACCTTTAGCCATGGCTCCTACTTTAAATGGTTGTATGTCAAAAACGCGAAATAACGCCGCCCTTCGCCACAATTGGCGGAAGGCGGCGCTAGGGACAAGCGATTAGCGGATGGTCGCGGAGACCGTCTCGGGCTTGGCCGGGGTTTTCACCATGCGGGTCGTCACGGGCGTCTCGACGGACGGGCCGTACTTCTCGAGCAGAGTGGAGGCTTCCTGGGCGGTAGCGCCCTCGGAGGTCTCGGCGAGATGCGCGAGGTGGGGCGGCAGCTCGCGGCCGCGGGCCTCCATCGCCTGGACGTAGAGACGGCCAGCGCGGTAGGAAGAACGCACGAGCGGGCCGGACATAACGCCGCCGAAGCCGAGCTCCTTGGCATACTCGGCGTGCTCGACGAACTCCTCCGGGCGCACCCAGCGCTCGATGGGGTGGTAGCGCGGGCCAGGGCGCAGGTACTGCGTAATCGTGATGATGTCGCAGCCGGCGGAGTGCAGGTCGCGCAGGGCTTCCTGAATTTCCTCGGGCGTCTCGCCCATGCCGAGGATGAGGTTGGACTTCGTGATGAGGCCGAAGTCGCGGGCCTGACGGATGACGTCGAGGGAACGCTCGTAACGGAAGGCCGGGCGGATGCGCTTGAAGATGCGCGGGACGGTCTCTACGTTGTGGGCGAAGACCTCCGGCTGTGCGGAGAAGACTTCTTCGAGCAGGTCCGGCTTGCCGGAGAAGTCCGGGGTGAGATTCTCCACGCCGGTGTTCGGGTTGAGCTCGTGGATTTTGCGCACGACCTCGGCGTAGAGCCAGGCGCCCTCGTCGGGCAGGTCGTCGCGGGTGACGCCGGTGATGGTGGAGTAGTTCAGCTGCATGTTGCGAACTTCTTCGGCCACGCGCAGCGGCTCCTCGCGGTCGAGCGGCTCGGGCTTGCCGGACTTGATGTCGCAGAAATCGCAACGGCGCGTACAGGAGTCGCCGCCGATGAGGAACGTGGCCTCGCGGGATTCCCAGCACTCGTGGATATTGGGGCAGCCGGCTTCCTGGCACACGGTGTGCAGGGAGGCGCCCTTCACCTTGTTTTTGATGTCCTCATAGCCAGGACCGGTTCGGACTTGGTTACGGATCCAGCGCGGCTTCTGCTCAATCGGGGTCTCGGAATTCTTGGCCTCGATGCGCAGCAGCCTGCGTCCTTCATGCTTAACACTCACGGTCTACACCCTACGCTGAAAGTCGATGTTCTCTAAAGCCCGCGGGGCCGCGGGTTCCCCCATCGCAACGACGCGGTCAAGGGGGCTATTCCTCTTTTATTCGTGCGCTGCGCGAGCCTTGCGGCGTGTCTCGGCGGCCTGCTTGCCGGGGTCCGGCGCGGAGGCAAAGGTGTGGTCTGCGACGATGAGCCGGCCCGCGAGCGCGTCGTCGAGCGCGCGCAACAGCGGCACCTCGGCCTCCTCCAGCGTGACGTCGCGGCCCAGCTCCAGGGAGAGTGTCGTGACGTCAGCGTCGTCGATGCCGCACGCCACGATGTGACCGTAGTACTCGAGCGTGTTATTGCAGTTCAAGGCGAGTCCGTGCATGGTCACGCCGCGCGTAATGCGGATGCCCAGCGCGCCGAGCTTGCGGTCGCGCTTCGGTGCCGCCGGGTCCGCGGCCACGGTCGTGTGGGGGACCCAGACGCCGGAGCGCCCGTCTACGCGGCCGGCGGTGGTCACCCCCAGCTCGCGCACGGCCTGAATGATGGCTTCTTCGAGGCGGCGGACATAGTCCACGACGTCGACGGGCTCGGCGAGCTTAATAATGGGGTAGACCACGAGCTGGCCCTCGCCGTGCCACGTGATGCGCCCGCCTCGGTCGACGGTGATGACGGGCAGGCCGTTGTCCGGCATGTCCGACTCGAGCGTGCGCTTGCCCGCCGTATAGATATTGGGGTGCTCGACGACGAGGATGACGTCGCTCACCTCCTCGGCCGCGCGCTGCTTCGCGAGTGCTGCTTGGTAGTCCCAGGCCTCCTGGTAATCCATCCGACCCAAGTGGCGGATCTCCAGAGGCGCGCCGGAGGCGCGGATGGAGCGGTCGGCAGGGAAGAACGGGTCGCGCGGTGCAGTCATAGAACAAGTTCTAGTCGCGCCCGCCCTGGGCGCGCAAAAGGGGGCATCGGAAAGCTTTCCGATGCCCCCTTGGGAGGGTGGGCTTACTCCACGCCGTTGGCTGCGGCGTAGGCGGCGGCGTCCATGAGCTCGCCGGCCTCGGAGACCTCGACCTCGAAGAGCCAGCCTTCGCCGAACGGGTCGTTGTTGACCAGCTCGTAGGCGTCGTGGATGCCCTCGTTGACGGCGGTCACGGTGCCGGTGACGGGGGAGTAGAGGTCAGAGACGGACTTGGTGGACTCGACCTCGCCGCAGGTCTCGCCGGCGGTGACGGTGTCGCCGACGGCGGGCAGCTCGGCGAAGACAACCTCGCCGAGGCGGTCAGCGGCGACGGAGGTGATGCCAACGCGCAGGGTCTTGCCCACGACCTCAGCGGCGGGGGCAGCGATCCACTCGTGGTCTTCGGAGTAGGAGAAATTCTCGGGCAGATTCGACATGTGGGTTCCTTTCTAGAGGTTCAGTTTAAGTCTAACGGCCGTGTGCGTCGCGCGGGTGTTAGTCCGCACGCTTGTAGAACGGCGTCTGCGTGACGGCGAAGGGGTAGCGCTTGCCGCGGATATCGACCTCGACGGCGTCGCCGGGGTTCAGGCTCGCGGCGGTGTCGATGAGTGCCAGGGCGACGGGGTGGCCGAGCGTGGGCGACGGCTGGCCGGAGGTGACGGTGCCGACCTTGGTCTCACCAACGAAGACCTCGGCGCCGTGGCGGGCGGCGCGGCGCTGCTCGGAGTCGAGCGCCGTGATGACCTGCTGTGGGCCTTCGGCGGCGCGGGCGCGCAGGGCATCGGCGGCAACGAAGTCGCCTTCCTTCTTGGCGAAGGCGCGGGCCATGCCCGCCTCGACCGGCGTGATGTCGCGG
The DNA here is from genome assembly GCF_001563605.1 of Corynebacterium sp. CMW7794. Classification (NCBI taxonomy): domain Bacteria; kingdom Bacillati; phylum Actinomycetota; class Actinomycetes; order Mycobacteriales; family Corynebacteriaceae; genus Corynebacterium; species Corynebacterium sp. CMW7794. The sequence goes on along the minus strand of NZ_KQ961724.1, from coordinate 6,133 downwards.
GAGAGCTCGTTGCCGTAGAGCGGCATGCCGGCCTCCAAGCGCAGCGAATCGCGGGCGGCGAGGCCGCAGGGCTTGATGCCGTATTCCTCGCCGGCCTTGAGCAGCTCGTTCCACAGCGCCGGGGCGTCCGAATTGTAGACGATGAGCTCGAAGCCGTCCTCGCCGGTGTAGCCGGTGCGGCAGATAAAGGCGTAAATGCGGGCGACCTTACCGGTCATCGCCGCGTAATACGGCAACTCGTAGACGGCCTCCTGCTTGTTGTCCTCGACGAGCGGGATGAGGATCTCCGCGGCCTTGGGGCCCTGGATGGCGATCATGGCGACGTCGCGGGACTCCGACTTGAGGTCCACGTCAAAGCCGTCTGCGCGCTCGTTGAGAGCCTCCCAGACGACGTCGACGTTCGACGCGTTGGGAACGACGAGGAACTTCGTCTCGCCCAGGCGGTAGGTGATGAGGTCGTCGAGGATGCCGCCGTCTTCGGCGACGATCATCGAGTACTTCGCCTTGCCCACAGGGAGCGTGGTGAAGTCCGAGATAAACGCGTAGGAGAGGAACTCCGCGGCGCGGTCGCCGTTGACCCAGATTTCGCCCATGTGGGAGAGGTCAAAGAGGCCGGCGGCTTCGCGGACGGCGCGGTGCTCCTCGAGCTCGCTGCCGTACTTGAGCGGCATGTTCCACGGGCCAAACGCGGTAAAGGACGCGCCGAGCTTCTCGTGCTCGGCGTGGAGCGGGGAGTGCAGCAGTTCAGACATGGTTTCCTCTCTTACTTCTCGTCGGTGTTCGTGTCGGCGCCAGCCGACACGTCGAAGGCCTCGGGCGGCGGGCAGGCGCACACGAGGTTGCGGTCGCCGTAGGCCTCGTCGATGCGGCGCACCGGCGGGAAGTACTTCGTGCGGCGCAGGCTGGACACCGGGTAGGCGGCCTGGGCGCGGCTGAACTTAAACTCCCACTCGTCGGCGGCGACCGTCGCAGCGGTAAACGGCGCGTTGTGGATGACGGAGTCCTCATAGGCGATCGTGCCGTCGATGATCTCCTGGATCTCCGCGCGGATGGTGAGCATCGCCTCGATGAAGCGGTCGAGCTCGCCCTGGTTCTCGGACTCGGTGGGCTCCACCATGAGCGTGCCCGCAACCGGGAAGGCCAGCGTCGGGGCGTGGAAGCCGAAGTCGACGAGGCGCTTGGCGACGTCTGCGGCGGTGACGCCGGAGGCAGAGGTCAAGTCACGCAGGTCGAGAATGCACTCGTGGGCAACGAGGCCCGCGTTGCCCGTGTAGAGGATGGGGAACGCGTCGTGGAGGCGCGAGGCCAGGTAGTTCGCGCCCAGGATGGCGTGCGCGGAGGCCTGCTCGAGACCCTTCGCGCCGATCATGGCGAGGTACGACCAGGAAATTGGCAGGACGCCGGCGGAACCGAACTCGGTGGAGATCAGCGGCACGCCGTGGCCGACCTCGGTGGGCACGGTCGGGTCGATGGCCGGGTCGTTGGCGTTGGTCGGCAGGAACGGCACGAGGTGTTCCGCGACCGCGACCGGACCGACGCCCGGGCCGCCGCCACCGTGGGGGATGGTGAACGTCTTGTGCAGGTTCAGGTGGCTGACGTCGCCGCCGAACTCGCCCGGCTTGGCCCAGCCGGCGAGCGCGTTGAGGTTCGCGCCGTCGATGTAGACCTGTCCGCCGGCCGCGTGCACCTTGTCGCACACGTCGCGGACCTCCGGGTCGAAGACGCCGTGGGTGGACGGGTAGGTGATCATGATGCCAGCGATGTGCTCGCCGTGCTGCTCGATCTTTGCGTCGAGATCGGCGAGGTCGATGGCGCCGTCGTCCGCGGTCTTGACCACGACGACGCGCAGGTTGGCCAGCGTTGCCGAGGCTGCGTTCGTACCGTGCGCCGAGGACGGGATGAGGATAACGTCGCGGCCGTGATCGCCGTTGGCGACGTGGTAGCGGCGGATGGCGAGCAGGCCGGCGAGCTCGCCTTGGGAACCCGCGTTGGGCTGCAGCGAGACCTTGGCGTAGCCGGTGATCTCAGCCAGCCAATCCTCGAGCTCGTGGATGAGCTGATGCCAGCCCTTCGTCGTCTCCGCGGGGGCGTACGGGTGGATGCCCGCGAACTCCGGCCAGGAAATCGGCTCCATGGCGGCGGTGGGGTTGAGCTTCATCGTGCACGAGCCCAGCGGGATCATCGTGCGGTCGAGCGCCAGGTCCTTGTCCGCGAGCTCGCGCAGGTAGCGCAGCATCTGGGTCTCGGAGTGGATGGAGCTGAAGATCGGGTGGGTGAGCGCCGGGGTAACGCGCTTGAGCGCCTCGGGCAGGCGCGAACCCTGCGCCGGGGCTACCTCGTCAACGCCGAACGCGGCGGCGAGCGTCTCCACGTCGGCCGCGGTGGCGGACTCACCGAAGGAGACGGACACCTTGTCCGCGCCGATGGCGCGCACGAGGTAACCCTGCTCCTGCAAGGCGGACTTGATGGCGGCGGCATCGACGCCCGTGACGGTGACGGTGTCGAAGAACTGCGCGGAGACGATTTCCTTGCCAGCCTTGACCAGCGAGGTTGCAAAGGAGTCCGCGAGGTCGTGGATGCGCGTCGCGATGGCACGCAGGCCCACCGGGCCATGGTAGACGGCGTACATGGACGCCACGTTGGCGAGCAGCGCCTGCGCCGTACAGATGTTGGAGGTCGCGCGCTCGCGGCGGATGTGCTGCTCTCGGGTCTGCAGCGCGAGGCGGTACGCCGGCTGGCCGTCCGCGTCGACGGACACGCCCACGAGGCGGCCCGGCAGCTGACGCTTGAGCTTGTCGGTGACAGCCATGTAGGCGGCGTGCGGGCCGCCGAAGAACATCGGCACGCCGAAGCGCTGGGTGGAGCCCACCGCGATGTCCGCGCCGAAGGAACCGGGGCCCTCCAGCAAAAGCAAGGAGAGCGGATCCGCGTCGACGGTCGCCAGGGCGCCGCGGGTGTGTGCCTCCTCGATGATGGCGCGCGGGTCGAGGATGTCGCCCTCGGTGCCGGTGTAGGCGAGGACGACGCCCACGATGTCCTCTCCGACCAAGCCCTCACGCAGGTCCACGATCTCGACCTCGAGCTCGATGGCGCGGGCACGCTCGGCGGCCACGGCGAGCACCTGCGGGTGCATACGGGCGTCGAGGACCACGCGGCGGCCCTTCTTCACAGCGCGCGACATAAGGCCCACGGCCTCGGCGACCGCGGTGGCTTCGTCGAGCAGCGACGCATTCGCGATGGACAGTCCCGTGATTTCCTCGATGAGCGTCTGGAAGTTGAGCAGCGCCTCGAGGCGGCCCTGGGAAATCTCCGGCTGATACGGCGTGTACGCGGTGTACCAGCCAGCATCTTCGAGCAGCCCGCGGCGAATGACCGCCGGAGTGAGCGTGTCAGAAAAGCCCTGGCCGTAGAAGGACTTCAGAACCGTATTGTGCGAGGCGTATTCGCGCAGCTTCGCCTGCGCCTCGTCTTCAGACAGGGGCTCCGGCAGCTGGGGGCCGCCAGCGGCGCGGATCGCGGCGGGAAGGGCAGCGTCAACAAGCGCTTCAACGCTGTCGTATCCCACCTGAGCAAGCATGGTGGCCTGCTCCTTGGCATCTGGCCCGAGGTGACGGGAGATGAATTCCATGAATATATGACTCCTTTGGGGTGTGGAGGCCTGTAAAGACGCACTCAGTATATTGCGAAGTACGCCACTATTTCGCGGCTTTACCCCTACTGCTCACCCACACGAGCGCGAGTGTTGCGAGCGCCACCGCCGTGCCCACCACAAAACTGGTGGCATGGCCCACGCGCGGCGCCAGAAGCGAGAGCAGAAAGGGGGCAAAGAAGCCCAGATAGGTGAGTGCGTAATACACCCCCGTCGCCGCGCCCAGCTCCGCCGCCGGGGCGACCTCTTGGGTCTTCGCGAGCCCTACGACCATGAGGATTCCGTAGGCTGCGCCGAGCACCAAGCTCGCCACCGGCAGCAACCAGACGACCCATGCATGGTCCCGGTTCGCCGCGATGACCGCGCCGACCACCATCCCCACTGCCGCGAGCCCCAAGCCTGCCGATGCCCCCAAGCCCAACGCCCAGCGCTGCACCACCGCGCCCGTGCCCATGGTGAGCATGGCGAGCAGCCCGGCTGCCGCGATGGGGTGGGCGAGGTGCCCCATGACCAGTCCCGGCAAGTACGCGAAGGACGTGGTGACCACGCCGAATACCCACGGCGCGAAGACGGCGACAGGCACGAACTCCCGGGTGAGCAGGCTGAGCGGCGGGTGTGCCTTGCCTGCCTGTGGGCGCGGGCCTTCCGGTGCGGTCCACGCGAGCGGCAGTATGAGTAGTGCGAGTACGAGGTGGGGGACATAGGGCGCCAGCGTGGGCCACGTCGTGAATTGTGCGAGCAGTCCCGCCAATGCTGGCGCGAGCGCGAATCCGAGTGTGAGCGCCAACGAGGAACGCTTAGCTCCAATGGCGACGGTGGCGGAAAGCTCCTTGACCCACGAGGCGCCCGCGGACATGACGAGCCCCACCGCCACGCCGATGATGAGCCTGCCCGCGAGCAGCGCTAGGAACGAGCCATGGAGGCCGGTGAGGAGAATGAGCGAGCCAAGCGCCGTCGCGAGGAGCGCAGGGCGCAGCACCGCGCGGCGCCCCCGCACGTCCGAGACCGGTCCACCGATAAAGAGCGCGCCGATGAGCCCCACGGCGTAGACGCCATAGAGGAACGTCGTGTGGGTTTCCGTGAGCGCCGTGTGCTGGCGGTAGGTGAGCACCATTGGCGCAAAAAGGTTTGCGCCAAACGCGACGACGAACATGCCCAGGACGACGCGGACCCACACCTCATTCTTCATACCGACACAGTCTAGTGTCCTGAATCACTCAATGCGGGGCGTTGTGGCCCGGAGATTGTGCGCGAAAAATCCCTCCAGCACATATAGCGGCCATGCGGCAGCGGGCCGGCATGCCTTATATGTGCTGAATGGATGTGGCGCGGTGAGCTCTATCCGCAAAACGCCCGCACCCCGCGACGCAAGTGCGCAGCGGGGTGCGGGAGGGAAGCGGTCCTTAGAGGTTGAGGTCAGCCTCGAAGTCTGCGGTTTCCAGACGGTCCTTGATGGTGGTCACGAAGCGACCAGCATCGGCACCGTCGACGACCTGGTGGTCGTACGTGAACGGCAGGTAGCACATCTGGCGGATGGCGATGGCGTCCTGGCCGTTCTCGTTGACGACGACCGCGCGCTTGGTGATAGCGGCGGTGCCCAGGATGCCAGCCTGCGGCGGCACGAGGATCGGGGTGTCGAGCAGCGCGCCCTCAGAGCCGATGTTCGTCACGGTGAAGGTAGCACCGGTGAGGTCGTTCGGCTTGAGCTTGTTGTTGCGTGCCTTGTCAGCGAGCTCCGCAATCTGCTGCGCGATCTCCGGCAGGGTGAGGTCCTGTGCCTTGTGGATAACCGGGGTGAGCAGACCGCGCGGGGTGTCGACGGCGATAGCGACGTTGACGTCCGCGTGGTAGGTCATTTCCTTCGTCTTCGAGTCGTAGGACGCGTTGACGTTCGGGTGGGAGACCAGAGCCTCGACCGTAGCCTTGACGATGAACGGCAGGAAGGACAGGTTCGCGGAGTACTTGTCGATGAAGGCCTGCTTGGACTTCTTGCGCAAGTCCCACACGGCGGTCATGTCGACCTCCTGGACGTGGGTGAGCTGTGCGGAAATCTGCAGCGCCTCGACCATCTTCGCAGCGGTGATCTCGCGGATGCGGTTGACCTTCTGCGTGGTGCCGATGAGCTCCTGCTTGGCCGGATCCACGGACTTGGTGGACCAGCGTGCGCGTGGGTCAGCGGAACCAGACTGTGCCTGTGCTGCCGGTGCGTCGCCCTCGCCAGCCGCGGCCAGGACATCCTGCTTGCGGATGCGACCGCCGACGCCGGTGCCGGTGACGGTGTTGAGGTCCACGCCATGCTTGTCAGCGAGCTTGCGGACGAGCGGGGTGACGTACGGGAGGTTGTCGCCGTTGTTGACCTTGGTGGAGGTGGAAGCGGCAGCCGGCTCGGACTTCGGAGCTTCCTTTTTCTCTTCCTTCGGCTCCGGCTTCTTCTCCTCGGTCTTTTCTTGAGCCTTGGGTTCTTCCTTGGCTTCGGACTTTTCG
>NZ_KQ961723.1:0-112275 GCF_001563605.1 Corynebacterium sp. CMW7794 | reverse complement strand
AATACTCAAATAGGCAAACAAAAAAGCCCACCCAGGGGGTGGGTAGGACTTAGAGTCCGAGCGCTCGCAAAATAGTGCGCAACTTCGCGGACGTCTCTTCCAGCTCGGCGTTGGCGTCTGAGTCGGAGACGATTCCACCACCGGCCCAGGCCCGTGCCGTAAGTCCGTCGCCCGAGACCTCCGCGCAGCGGATGGCGACCATGTATTCGCCATCGCCCGAGTTATCGCACCAGCCGACGGTACCGGCGTAGAACCCGCGGTCGGATTCGGCTGTCTGGATGACGGATTCGGCGGCATCGGTAGGCGTACCGCAAATGGCTGGGGTGGGGTGGACGAGCGCGGCGAGCTCGAGCGCGGTCAAGTGAGGGTCCTTGAGCGTGCCGACTACCGGTGTGCCCAGGTGCCACATTTCATTGGTCTTCATGAGTTGCGGTGTGAGTGGCGCGTCCAAAGTTTCGCACAGTGGTGAAAGGATTCGGCGCAGATGGTCGACCACAAAGGCGTGCTCCCGGAGATCCTTGGGGGAGCGGGCCAAGTCCTGCCCGGCTAGGATGTCGCGTGCCTTGTCTTTCTGGCGCGCCGCCGAACCGGCCAAGGGGAAAGCGCTCACTGTGGATCCTTGGCGCTTGATAAGGACCTCCGGCGAGGAGCCGACGAGCATGGCGCCCTCGCGGCCTGCCGGGGTGAGGTCAGCGATGAAGCCGTCGCGGTGGTACGACATGTCAATGAGTCGCGCGGCGACCAGTCGGGGGTCGGTGGGTTCGCTGAATTCAATGTCGACTGCGCGCGCTAAGACCACTTTGTCAAGCTTGGACTCTTGAATCGTGGCGATGGCAGCCTCGACGCGACGCAGATGTTCTTCCGGTTCTGGTTCGAATCCGGTGACGCGCGCATTCAGCGTTCTGTTGCGGTAATGCGCGTGCGGTTCCAGCGGGCCGTCCTCGCGGATGATGCTCTCTGGCACCGTTAAGGCAACCCGTGCGCCGCGTTCGAAGGGGAGCGCGCCCACGATTATCTCGACGTCTCCGGACCTGAGCGCTGCGACGGCGGCATCGAGATCGTCAAAGGTCTGCTGGGCACCCTGGGTGCGCACGGAGCCAGTCGCGCGAGAGAGCAGAAAGTCCGGCGCGGTAGAAGGGCGTGAAGAAAACATAGACCTCCAGCTTACTTCGTGGGGGAATTCTTAAGGAATCGAGCGTGTCAGCTGATAAACGAGAAAAGAACTGAAACTAAAGTGACGAAAGTGTTTAATGTGAATCTCGTCAAACGGCGCCTCGTTGTGCTTGCAGTGGCCGCCGCTTTGTCCATTGGCATTGTCCCCGCTCACGCGCAGGAAGTCCCAGCGCCGGCTCCCGTACAGGAGCAGCTTGCCGAGGTTCCTACCGCCCCCCGCGCCCATTGAAACCCCGGCCGATAGCGCGCCCGCCGGTGAGCAACTGGTTCCCGAGGGAGTGCAGGAAGCGACGCCTGTTGCACCTGCACCGGTCCCAGTAATCCCGGTTCAGGAAGACCCCACGGTGAATCCCGTCCAGCCCGTCGCCAACGGCCAGACTGTCTCCGTCGATGTCGAACACGAGGGCAAGCCCCGCCGTTATCTGCTGCGCATCCCCGACAATTACAACCCCGATGACGCCGCGCCCGCCCTCTTTGGCTTCGGCGGCTGGGAAGATAGTCCAGAGAATTTCTCCAGCTACGCCCGCATGTAGAACACCGGTGCCCACGGTGAAGCCATCATCGTCTATCCCGAAGGCTACGAGCGTGCCTGGGAGGCCGCGCCTTACGCCAAGACTCGCGACGGCGAGGACATCCGCTTCATCAAGCGCATCCTTGACGATATCGACCTCGACTACCGCGTCGATCGGTCCCGCGTCTACGCCATGGGCATGTCCAACGGTGGCGGCTTTACCTCCGTCCTGGGCTGCCACGCGCAGGACACCTTTGCCGCCGTCGCGATGGTCTCCGGTGCCTTCTACAACCCGGTTGAGATGAATTGCGTCGATGCCCCCATGGCCACCCTCATCATGCACGGCACCGCGGATAAGATGATGACCTACGACGGCGGCACCCGACACGAGGCCGGTTACCTGCCCGTTCGCACGGTCCTCGGCGGCTACCTCAACCGCAACCGCTGCGACATGACCTTTATGTCGGAGCCCGCCGCCAGCGGTTCCGAGCGCCTCAACTTCAACGGTTGCCAGCAGCCGGTCGAGCTCCTTAAGGTCCCGGCGGACCACACCTGGTTCTGGGCTCCCGATGCCGCCAACGAGGTGTGGAACTTCCTCTCCGATAAGCACAAGTACGTCGTCCCGGCTCCCGCGCCGACGGCGTAGCTCTTACTGCCTAGTCCACCCGCGGAATCACTGTTGTGTCCGCGGGCTTTTCTTTCTTTTCTGGCTGCTTCGGACGGCGTGCGACAAAGAGAAGCAGGCCGACTCCGAAGATGAGGAAAGCACCGCCGAAGCCTGCGAGCACGCCTGCCCAGAAGTTGGTGATGTCGCTCGAAGTGCTTATTGGAGTGATCTGGGCCGGGCGAATGGGGTTGCTCTCGGCGGGTTCCGCTGGAGTCTCGGCTTCCTTGCGCGGAGCTGGGGCTGCGGCTTTCTGGGGCTTGGAAGCCGCAGGCGTGGGAGCCTGGATCTTCGACGCAGCGCCATTATTTCCATCCTGTGGGCTTGACTTTACGGGTGCGGGGGCTGTTACATCCGGTACGGAGTTGTCGCGCTCGGTCGGCTCAGCATTCGGAGCGACGTGGGGCGGTGTAGCGCGGGAGGAAGTCGTTTCAGAGAGCGTGGAGGGCCGAGTGCTTGGGGCTGAGGACACTTTGAGGAAGGACTCGGCCTCTTTGTAGGTTTTGTCGAGCTCGCGATCGAGCTTGCCTATTTCTTTGTCGATGCCTTTGATGTCCTTGGCGAGTCTGCGCGGGTCGGTGGATTCCTCCGCGTCGCACGGGGCGCCGACCGAATACTTCACGGAGGCGGTGGCGTCCGCGTCCGCAGTCGCTACGCGGAGCGTGAGCGTGTAGTCGCCGTCCTCGGAGAAATCGATGTCGATGTCCTCCTCGGAATTCGGAGGGACTGTGGTCTCGTCGAAGCGGGTGGTTCCGGTGCCCTTGGAGTCATCGAGCGTGAGAGTGACGGCATCGGAGGAGTCGTTGGTGACGTGGAGCGTCGCGTCGGCTCCGTCGGTGGTGCGCAGCGAGTTGGAATTGGAAATGGTGAGCGTGGCTTCGTCGCCGCAGCGGGGTGCGGCAGCGGCGAAGGGGACGAGTGCGCTGGTGGACAAAACGGCGGCGGTGACGAGCGCTAGGCGGCGCATGACGAAGTCTCCTTTGCAGTACGGAAAGTGGGAAGCAGAGGGCTCAGCGCCCAGACAAGAAGGAAGCAGGCAGTAAGCACGAGAACGATGGTGGCGCCGGCAGGAAGGTCGATGGCCCAAGCGAGATAGATGCCCACGAAGGAGCCGAGAGCGCCAATGAGTGCGGAAAGCGCCATCATGGACCGCAGGCTCGTGGTGAGCAGGCGGGCGGTCGCGGCCGGCGTGATGAGCAGTGCCAGGACCAGAATGTTGCCGATAGTGCCCACGGAGATGACTATGGCGGCGGTGACCGCGAGATACAGAACGACGTCGAGGACCGCGACGGGCAGGCCCATGGCGCGGGCGGTCTCGCGGTCGAGACACGCGGCGGTGAGCTGTGGACCGATGAGAATGACGAGTCCGATGACGACGACGTTGACTGCGACGGCCGCAATGAGGTCGGTGCGCGAAACGCCCGTGAGCGAGCCGAAGAGGAAGCTCGTGAGTGACGCGGTATAGCCGTCGATGCGGGAGATGATGAGCATGCCCAAAGCGAAGGATGCGGCGAAGAAAATGCCGATGATGGAATCCTCGCGGATGTGGCGGCGCTGCGCGAAGACGGCGATGAGCAGGGCGACGGCGCAGCCAGCGACGGCGCCACCAAGGAGCACAGAGGTGTGCAGTGCAAAGGCGACGGCGAGGCCGGGGAAGACGGCGTGGGAGACGGCATCGCCGATAAAGGCCATGCCGCGCAGGACGACGTAGCAGCCCACGACGCCGCACACGCACGCGGCGAGGATCGCCATGATGACGGCGTGGAGCAGGAAGTCGAGGCGCGGGTTGGCGAGGTCAGTGAAGAAATCGAGGAGCGTGACGTCTAGCATGCGACCCCCACGGCAGCGAGGAGAGGCGAGTGGGCGGATACTCCGAAGGTGTCGACCCACGGCTGCGGTGTGGCGAGGATGTCGGCCGCGGGGCCATCCGCGATGACGGTGCGATTGAAAAGCACGAGGCGGTGGCACGTGTGGGCAGCCTCGGCCAGATTATGCGTCGACATGAGGATGGACGTTCCCGCTTGGGTGAGTTCCTCAAAGAGCGCGAGGAGCGACTCGGTATTCGGAGCGTCGAGGCCGGTAAACGGCTCGTCGAGAAGGAGGACATCGGGACGCGTGGCGAGAGCACGCGCGATGAGCACGCGTTGGCGTTGTCCGCCGGAGAGCTGCTCGATGGGACGGCGGGCAAACTCCGTGAGGCCAACCAACGCGATTGCTTCTTGTGCTGCGCGATGGTCGACGCGTCGAAGCCAGCCGAACCGGCGCGTGCGGCCGCTCGCGACACAGTCGGCGACGGTGATGGGAAAATCCCACGCAACGTCGTGGCGCTGGGGAACGTAACCCAGCGCGGCGCGCGTGGTGATGGAACCGGAATAGCGCACGAGACCGAGTATTGAGCGCAGGAGCGTCGTCTTGCCTGCACCGTTGGGGCCGAGCAGACCGATGAATTCGCCGGACTCGACCGTCAAGGAGGCGTCCCTGACTACTCGGCGGCCGCCTAACGCGACGGAGACATCGGACGCAGTGATAGCGGGATTAGCCACGGCGAACACCCCGCAGCGCGGCGCCGAGTGCGCCGAGGACGACGAGTGCAAGGACGATGCCCACGGTCCACCAGGCCCACATCGGCAGTCCGGCGAAGCCTGCGGACGCTGTGGTGGGTTCGAAGGGGAGGGAACGGGCGGCATCGGCAGCCTGGGGCGTGGCGGCGTCGGGGCCGACGGCGAAGTTGAGGACGGCATCGGTAGCAAGCTCCTCGCCCGAGGTGGTGGTCGTGGTGAGGCGCAGGCCGACCTTGTGGGCGCCGGGCTCGGTGAACGTCCAGTTGGCGTGGGTGTGCGTGTGCAGATCGACCCACAAGGAGTCTTCGCCGTGCTCGGCGGTGCTAAAGAGCAGTTGGGGCGCCTCGAAGCCGCCATTCTGAAGGAAGAGTGAGAAATCGCCCGGGCCGGAGTGGCCGAGGAACTCGATGTTCACGCCGCGGTCCGCGACCTCGGTCAACGACGGTGCCTGGGTATTCCACCCCAGCCAGGGCACTCCTGCGACCTCGGTCTGCGGGATGACCCATACCTGGGAGCCAGGCTGAGCGCCGGTAAAGGCGAAGTCATTGGTCTCCGGCAGGGTTTGCAGGGCCTTGTCATCGACGGCGAAGACGACATCTTTCGGGTCACGCCACACCGGTGTGGGCTGGGAGTCGTCGCGGGCCTTGAACTGGGCCTGGCCGTCGACGATGAGCGCGCCCATGTCCACGTGCCCGTGGTCGATAACGGCGGCCTCGCCAGACGGGGCGACGGACTCATCCGCGGAGACAACCTGCGCGAGGTCACCCGCCCACGCCGGAGCCGCCGTGAAAGCGAGTGCGCCGGCGAGCAGAAGAGTAGGAATGCGATGGTTCATGATTAGTCCTTTAAACAGTCGTGAAGGGAGCGCGCGTTAAAGCGCATTAGATCGATATAGGTGGGGACGGACGCGTCGAGGGTGTCGCCGTAGATGGTGCATACGCGTCGGCCTGCCGCGGAGGCGGTCTCCCGCAGGGTTTGCGTACTGGCTTCTTCGGAAGGTTCGATAAAGACGGCGGGGACGTCGAGATTCTCCAACGTGCGACGCAACGCGATGACGTCGCGTGGGGACGGCTCGACGGCGGGATTCGGCGTGACGAACCCGGCGCTGCGCACGCCGTAGCCCTGCTCGAGGTATGCGTAACCGTGGTGTGTGGTGACAAGGTTGCGGCGTGGCTCCGGGATGTCGGCGATGAGGGAGCGGATTTCGGAATCCACCCCGCGCAAGGACTCGTTATAGGCACGGGCATGATCGCGGTATTCCGCGCCGTGCGACGGATCGACTTGCGCGAGTTCGTCTGCGATGACGTCGACGTAGGCCATGGCGTTGGCCACGTTGTGCCATAGGTGTGGGTCGACCTCGCCGTGGATGTGTTGGCCGAGCACCGCTTGCGGCAGGAGGTACGTCTCGCTGCCGGGGACGCCTAAGAAGCGATAGGACGGGTCCGGCGGAATCTCCTGCAGGACCGACGACGGAACGGCGATGACACTCGCCGCTGGATCGAAGTCATCGGAGCCATCCCGCAGCACAATGCCGCGGGAAGAATCCGCCGCGATGTCGAGATGGCCCTCATCAATGACATCGAGGTCGGGTGGGGGAGTCACGCCCACCGCTATCGTTATCACTGCGGGTTCGGTCAGCGAGGACGACAAGTGCAAACGGTAGATGCCCGGCGCGCTAAAAGCCCAGGACAGGTGCGTGTGCGCGTTGCCGGGCAGTTCCGTTGAATCAGGACCGCCGTCCGAGGAGTCAAAGAGGACGCGCGGCGTGCCGAATGTCGAGACGACGTACGCCGCAACCGATCCGGGCCCTTCAACCGAGTCCAAGGAAATGGTGGCGGAATCCCTAGAACCAGCGACGCGCAGACCAAGCCAGATCGCGTCGAGTGCCACGTTTTCCACGAGCGGCACGAGCTTTGCCCCGCGGGTGGACGCTACGTCGGCGACGTCGACGACGGGGCCTGAAGATACGCTATGCACGGAATCCATGAGTGTCTGCGGCTCGAGCAGAAGGCCATTGGCAAATGCGACATCGGCATTGGCTACCTCCCGCGAGGTGCGCAGCGTCGGCTCGAAAGAGTGCGGGTCCTTGCCCGCCGGGATGAGGGTCGTGACGTGCGCGTCCGGCGCAACATTGCGTGCGAGATCCGCGATGATCGGCGTCGTCGCCACGATGCGCAGGCCGTCCTCCTGGGTCGGTGCCGTACACCCGCTTAGGCCGAGCGTTACCGCGAGTACGAGCGCCGCCTTACGCACGGTATCGCGTCCAAGCAAGTAGGCCGACGCCCAGTCCCAGCACGAGCATGCCCACACCGAGCGCGCCCACGCCCCAGGCCAGGTAGCTCTCACTCGAGGCAGCAAGCTTCGTGCCTGGGCGCAGGGTGCCCGATTCGGCACCCGCTTGTTGCACTGCCGCGTCGCCTCCGGAGACGCCTGCCGAGCGACCCGACACAGAATGAGAATCGCCCGAGCCCGTCGTACCGCCAGTCGGTGCGACGCCAATGGAACCCGGCGCGGTTGAGCAGTCGCCGCCGTCTGGGTTGACCTCTGCGCCGAAGTCGAAGTGGCCGGAGCTCAGCGCACCACTAGGCTGTCCGCCGCCCACCGCGAAGTGGAGGGTGGCCTCTCCGCTGACAGTCTCGCCGGCTGTTGTCGTGGCGGTCTGGCGAATGGTCAGCGAGTAGTTGCCGGGCTGGCTAAACAGCCAGTTGGGGTGAACGTGCGTATTTTCTGGAATGTCCACCGCGCCTTGGGCTTGGCCGCCAACGACGCGGAACCATTCGTCGCCGACAATCGTGCCTAGCCCTCCTTGCGTGTAGACCATGACATCGCCGGGGCCGTTAAAGCTCGTGATGTCCCACGTCACCGGGCCCGATGTATATTCGCGCATGGTGGGGTGCTGGGTGTTCGCGCCCAGCCACGGCACGCCGGCGACTTGGGTGGAGCCGATCATCCACGCCGGGCCCTGCGGCACGGGGCCGATGTCCTGCGGCAGGTCGACCTTTCCGGTATCTGAGATGTAAAACGTCGCGCCATCCGCGTCGATCCAGGCCGGTGGGCTGACCGTGTCGTCTTTGATCTTGGGGTTCAGCCCCGCCACGCAGGCCGCGCTTTCCGATGCCGCCTCAGGGGCCGGGGCGGACTCAGCCGGGCGAGGAGCGGCAGGACGCGGGGCTGCTGCGCGCGCCTGGGTTGAGCGCGGTGCGGCGGCACGCGAGGGTTGTGCCGAAGTGGAGGTCTGCGTGCGCTTCAACGAACCATGGCTGGTGGACGTGTCGGTGTTGTCTTCGTCGTCTTTGGCGTCGTTGCCGTGGTCGCGGTCCACATCGCGGTCGGAACCGGAAGAATCGCCGACCTCCCACGTGTACGTCACGGAGTTAGAGGTCTTGCCCTTGCTTTCCGCGTGGACGGTCATCTCGTACGTGCCGGGTTTGGAAAACGCCCAGTTTGCGTGACGGTGGGCACCGTAGGGCTGATTGATGGTTTCCCCGCGCGTGAGTTCAATGCTGCCGGAGCCGGTGACTGGCTCGACGTCACCGAAGTTTGAGGTGCGGAAGACGTATACCGAACCGGGCCCGGAGACATCCTCGAAGACCAAGTCGACGTTGTCGAAGCCTGCGCGGCCGGCTGGCTGCGTATCCCAGCCCGGCCAGAGCAACGAGTGGTCCTGGTCCTGCGGCAGGAAGTAGGACGAGCCACCGATGTCCGGGATGCCTTCCGTGACCGAGTTCCATGCTGATTCTTTGACGACGAGCACGACGTCGTCGCCGGAGTGCTCCACGTCGTTGCCGGTGATGTCTTCCTTCAAGCCGAGAGTGAGGTCACCGCCCGGCGCGGTGACGTAGAAGGCATCGACGTGTCCAGTATCGAAGCGTTCGGCGGCGAGAGCGTGCGGTACGCCCGCGACGACGCAGAGCAGCAGCGTGGCCCACACCGCGAGAAAGCGTGTCGTCCGTGATGAAACAAGCATGGGGTTATCCCTTTATGAGAAAGAAGTCTGTGATGTCTGTGTAAAGAGCTGCGCACCGACAGCTCGAAAACGAGCCATCGGTGGAGGGGCAGAGGGCTACCTAGTCGTTAGCGGAAACGTTTAAGCATCTCTTGGACGCGGGCCCAAAGCTCAGCGCCGTGGTCGCGGAAGAATCCGCCGAGCGCACCGAAGACACCGGCGATGACCACCGGAATGACCCAGCCCCAGGGCTTCGCGTTGCTGGAGCCGTCCGCCTTCGGGGCCGGCTTCGGTGCGGGCTTCGGCTTGACCTCGTCCGAAGGCTTCACGTCATCAGAGGGCTGCGGCTCGGACGGCTTGACCTCGTCAGAGGGCTGGGAGTTGTCGAGATCCGACTTGCAGTCCTTGATTGCCTGGTCGCCAACGGCGAGGGTGAGCGTCTGCGGAGCCGAGGTGATCTTCTTGCCGTCCTTGGTGGTGGTGTCGTAGGTGACCTTGAACTCGTAGATGCCCGGCTTCGAGAACGCCCACGTCGTGTGGGTGTGGGTAGCGAAATCGGTCTCGATCGTGTGGTCACCCTTGGTCGAATCCATGAGCACTTCCTGCTCTTGGCCAAGATTGCGACTAATAAACAGCCCCCACGTCGCACCCTCCGGGACGGACTTCGGTTCGAAGTTCAGGTTGACGGTTCCGTTGGTCTGCCCATAGTCGAGGGACTGTGTGTTGTAGCCCGGCCAGATGATGTCGTGGTTTTGGGTTTCCGGAAGCATATAGAACTTCTCGCCAACCTTGCCCATGAAGTCGAGCTTCTTATCGCCCATGCGCTCGCTGCGCTTGACGAGAGCGTTGTCGTGGACAGCGAGCACGACGTCATCGAGCGGACGGTCGACGACGCCCTTGTCCACGAGGGACGTTTCGTCCTCCAACACCGTGGTGAGCTTGTCGCCCTCGCGCATCGCTTTGATGTCCACGTGGCCGTGGTCGAGGAAGTGCTTGCTCGAGCACTTCTTTTCGGGCACAGCCGGTTCGGAGGGCTGCTGGTGTGGCTTAGTCGTCGGTGTTGGGGCTGCTGAAGACCCAGTGGACTCGGATTCGGTAGCACTGCCCAAAGTCCCCTTCGCGTCGAAAGTTTTGCCCCGCTGGTAACTCTTCGCGAGGACGACCGTGCCGGACTGAGCCTTGATGGTCGGGTGGGGGATGACGACAACGCGGGCTTCCTGGCCGTTGTAGAGGTTCTCGTCACCGATCAGGACCTCGCCGTGACCATTGTGGATATAGCCTTCGAAGTCGAGCCCCGCGTATGTGGCGTCACCACCATCGTAGAAACCGCCGCTGATGAATCCGTTGAAGTTCTTATCTTCGGTCTCAACGACGAGCTTGGAGGAGGATTCGCCGTACGGCTCAATGTGAGCGGTGAACTTCGAATTCGTGACGGTCGGCTCTTCCGTGTCTTGTAGCTGGCGCACCGTTGACGCGTCGCCGGTGTGGTCGGACCAGGTCTCCGCTGAATCCTCGGAGGTGACGGCGGCTTCCTTTCCGGGGGTGTAGTGCAGCGGCGTTGAGACCCAGCGCGGGCCATCGTCCGGGGTAAATACAGCCTGGATCTGGGAGTCCTTGGGGCCCAAGAACTCGTCCCACTGTGCAGTACCGTCCTTGACGTCCAGATCTGTGAGGAAGTAGCCGTCGATAAAAAGCGTGAGCGTGCCGTTAGCTTTGTTTCCGGCCTCGAACTTGAGCGTCGACAGGTGCTCATCACCTTCCTGGGACCGCTTTGCCTTGGGAGCCACGCTCAGGGAGTAAGCGGCATCGGCAAGCTCAGCCTGGGAGCCGGGCTTGGCTGCGTCGAAGCGCTCGCGCGTGCTCTGAGTCTTTTCCGCCTTGGGGGACTGGCCGCCTACTTGCACTACGGCGACGGTCGGTTGCGAGGCGATGAGTTTTCCGTCCTTGCCGCGCGCGGTGGTGCGGTACGTCAGCTCATAACGGCCCGGCTTAGAAAATGCCGTGTAGTTGTGGAAGTGACTTCCTGCGGTGAGCGGAATGGACTTCGGGGAGTCCTGAGAAGTGCCGAGCAAACGGTGTAGGCCAGATTCGGAATCAAGATAGCTAAACAGCTCGACGTCGCCGGGGCCATTGACAGAGAGGAGGTCGAGTGACGCGGTGTGATCGCGGAAAGCTTCCATGGGAAGCCCAGCGTCGGCCCCAAATCCCATCCAAATTGGCTGTTGGGATCCCCAGGTAGCAGCCGGAGCGGTGTAGTAAGTCTCGCCTGGTTCGCCAAAAAAGTCGAAGAGGCCATTTTTGGGCAGTGTGAACTGGTATTGATTCCGGCCGTCGCTCCCGTAACCTTTTCCAACCCACGCAACAGTATCGTCCAGGGGAGTCGTTGTGCCTGAGACCTCGGACTTGAGGACGAACGTGTCGTTTGCCCAGAAGGTCTTCGGCGAGTCGACGTGCGCGGCGGTGGCGACGGTGCGGCCGTCGTCCGGGCCGGCGTGCGCGACGGCGGGGGAGACCAGAGCTACTGCGGTGAGCAGAGCGAGAGAGCGAGAGTGAATGCGAGACACGAGGGTCCTTTCTTCAGTTATTTTGGAACGGAGCACACTATAGGTGATGACTTTCATTACCGTTAGTGGATACCCCCGTGGAATTTTTGTGGCCAGCATTTATTGATAGTTGTTTCCATTACGCTTACCCCCGCCTCGTTCTGAGTGTTCGTCCGTGCTGGTCTACCATGGTGGGCATGACTGAGAACGCTAGTGACATTCGGGTTCGATTCTGCCCGTCCCCGACCGGCACGCCCCACGTGGGCATGGTCCGCACCGCCCTGTTCAACTGGGCTTATGCCCGCCACACCGGCGGCAAGCTCATCTTCCGTATCGAAGATACTGACGCCGCCCGTGACTCGGAAGAGTCCTACCAGGCCATCATCGACTCGCTCGAGTGGCTTGGCTTGGGCTGGGACGAAGGCGTCAACGTCGGCGGTCCCGACGGCCCGTACCGCCAGTCTCAGCGCATGGACATCTATGCGGACGTCCTGCAGAAGCTCATTGATGGCGGCTATGTTTACCCGGCGTACTCCACCGCGGAAGAGGTTGAGGAGCGCCACAAGGCGGCTGGCCGCGATCCGAAGCTGGGCTACGATAACTACGACCGCAACCTCACCGAGGAGCAGATCGAGGCCTTCAAGGCCGAAGGTCGCAAGCCTGTGTGGCGCCTGCGCATGCCGGACAAGGACTGGACCTGGAACGATCTCGTCCGCGGCGAGATGACCTTTAAGTCTGAGACTCAACCCGACTATGTGGTAGCCCGCTCCAACGGCGCGCCGCTGTACACGCTGGTCAACCCGGTTGATGACGCACTGATGAACATCACGCACGTCCTCCGCGGTGAGGACCTGCTGTCCTCGACCCCGCGTCAGCTGGCCCTGTATGAGGCGCTGGTCGAACTTGGCATTGCCAAGCAGACTCCGCAGTTCGGTCACCTGCCGTTCGTTATGGGTGAGGGCAACAAGAAGCTGTCCAAGCGTGACCCGCAGTCCAACCTGTTCAACCACCGCGACAACGGCATCATCCCCGAGGGTATGCTCAACTACCTGTCCCTTTTGGGCTGGTCCCTGTCTGCGGAGCAGGACATCTTCTCCGTCGAGGAGCTCATCGCCAACTTCGACGTCAAGGACGTTCTAGGCAACCCGGCCCGCTTTGATCAGAAGAAGCTCGAGGCCATCAACGCGGACCACATTCGCCTGCTCGCTCCGGAGGTCTTCAAGGACCGCCTGCGCGCGTACTTCACCGAGTACACCGACTTCCCAGCCGTCTATGACGACGCGAAGTTCACCATCGCCGCGGATCTCGTCCAGACGCGCATCAAGGTGCTCTCGGACGCCTACGACCTGCTCAAGTTCCTCATCATCTCGGATGACAAGCTCGAGCTAGACTCGAAGTCTGCGAAGAAGAACCTCAAGGAGGACGCCGTCCAGCCGCTCGAGGTGGGCATCGCCGCCCTCGAGGGCATCGAGGACTGGACCACCGCCAACATCGAGGCTGCGCTGTCCAAGGCTCTCATCGAGGACTTGGAACTTAAGCCGCGCAAGGCCTACGGCGCCCTGCGTGTTGGCATGTCCGGTCAGCAGGTCTCCCCGCCGCTCTTCGAGTCCATGGAACTCTTGGGCAAGGAGTCGACCATCGCGCGTCTCAAGGCTGCCTTGGCCGTGACGCCGTACCAGGCGCCCGAGACCTAAGAGCTTGCCGATGCCCCCGCAACCTTCCGGTTGGCGGGGGTTTCGCGTGTTTTAATCGGCGACGACGTATTCCCACTGGGGGTCGGGGATATGTCCGTCGCGCAGCTCGAGCAGTGCCAGGCCATGCGCCATGGCGGTGTAGCTCAGCCCCAACTGCGTATTGTTGTCGGCCATCCAGTGGAAGGGCTCGCGCGCCCAGCCCGGCAAGTCCCTGGGCAAGTACTCGCGCGGGAAGAGTCGGCCCGTCATGAGCTCGTAGAGATAGGGGTTCTCACGGAAATAGTCGCGGTGGGCGGCGAGGACCCCTGTGGCGCCGTTTTCTTCCCATCCCTCGCGCAGATGCTGACCGTATTCGCTGAGTGCCTCTGTGGCGACGAGAGCCGCGATTTCCTCCATACCGGAGACGTGCTTGTAGAGACTCGGCGCCTTGATACCGATTTCATTGGCGATGTCGCGAATAGAAATCTCTGGCCACCCGTAGTCCTGTAGGAGCAGGCGGGCGGCGGTGACAATCTCGTCCGTACGGCTCATGAACGTATCTTTCTTCCGGCGGGCGATAGATTCTACGCGTGCCCGTGTAACGATGAAGCTAACACAATTAGCCACGCGATGTCACCTTGAGAACTTGGTCTGACCTGCCGATTTGTCACACGTGCCGTTCCTGCCTATAGTTATTTCTCGTCGCACAGAGCGAGTCACTTACACTGACAAAGTGAAAGAGACAAGCACTTGATGACAATGGCCTATGGTGTAATTGGCAACACAACGGTTTCTGGTACCGTCATTCTAGGTTCGAGTCCTGGTAGGCCAGCAGTGTTCACTGCCGGAATAAGCAGTAACACTAGTTCTATGCCCCGTTCGTCTAGCGGCCTAGGACGCTGGCCTCTCACGCCGGTAACACGGGTTCAAATCCCGTACGGGGTACAAAATAGCGAAAGCCTCCAACTTCGGTTGGAGGCTTTCGCCGTGCACGGCCTGCCTACTGCGCGGCGTGGTGCTCGCCGACGAGACGCGCGACGTGCAGCGCAAGGTAGCTCACCTCGTCGTCAGTGAGCGGCGCGCCAAGGCGCAGCTCGAGGATGGAGGCGAGGCGGCTGGCGCAGGTTACCGCTTGCGGGTGGGACAGCTGCAGGCTGTCTTTGAGGACGCTCATGCCCTCGTTGAGCTGCCGGCCTTCGCTCACGCGCACGAAGAAGTAGCGCATGTGCGTGATAAAACGTGCGGCGGAAATGGACTGACGGTCGAGTTCGATGTCAAAGCTTGTATCGATGATGTCGAAGAGCTGCCCGAACACGCCCGTCATGCGGTAGGTTTCCGCAAGGCCGTCTGTGTGGAAACCAGCGTTGACCAAGTGCATGGCGATGGCAACGGCCTCGACCTGCGGCAGGTCGAGCTCGAGCTGCTTGTTCACGTGGGCAAGAATCCGCTCTCCGGCCGCGTACTCAGCGGGGTAGAGGTGCTTGACCTCGGCGGTGAGTGGATGCGGCTGGGCGGCGGTGGCGGCATCGGCAGCAACGCGCACCGCAGCGACGCTGAGGTGGTCAGCGAGGGCCACAACGGTGGCCGAGCCTCGATCCTCGAATTCGGCACGGAGCGCGTCATCGGCCGCGGCGAGGAACCTGGGGTCCAGCGCCGCGAGCTGTTGCGCGAGGTTATCGCTATCGCGATCATTTTCGGGCCTGAACGTGCGCGTGACTTTGTCAGTCTTGACCGGCTGGCCAGGCTTCGCTTGGAAGCCCACGCCCCACCCAGTGAGGATGGCTTCCGCGCCGGTCTCGTCGACCGCGAGGACGACGTTGTTATTGAGCACACGCACGACCTTCATCGCTGCAGATTGCCTCTCTTTGGATGGGAACGGGCGGGACTACTTGGTGAGGGACTCGCCGTTGGTGGCGATGACCTCTTTGTACCAGTCGAAGGACTTCTTTTTGTAGCGATCGAGCGTGCCGGAGCCGTCATCGTCGCGGTCGACGTAGATGAAGCCGTAACGCTTGGACATCTGCGCTGTCGATGCGGAGACCAAGTCGATGCAGCCCCACGTGGTGTAGCCGAGGACCTCGACACCGTCCTCGACAGCCTCGCCGACCTGGACCAGGTGCTGGTTCAGGTAGTCGATGCGGTAGTCATCCTCGACAGTGGGGCCTTCGGGGCCATCGACGAGCTTGTCTTTGGCACCCAAGCCGTTTTCAACGATGAACAGCGGCTTCTGCCAGCGGTCCCAGTATTCGTTCATGATGATGCGCAGGCCGACCGGGTCGATTTGCCAGCCCCACTCGGAGGCCACGAGGGTCGGGTTGGGAACGCCACCCACGATATTTCCTTGACCTGCCGTGTCCTTGGCCGGATCAGCAGTTTCGCACACGGACATATAGTAGGAGAAGGAGACGAAGTCGACCGTGTTGGTAAGGTCGTCACGATCCTGCTCAGTGATATCCAGCTCGACACCGAGGTTCTTGAGCTTGCGCAGGTAGTAACCCGGGTAGTACCCACGGCAGTGGATATCACCAAAGGCAAGGTCATCGTGGCTCTTATCCAGCGCTTTGAGGGCATCCTGTGGATTCGGCGTTAGCGGGTAGCGTGGCACCGCGATGATCATGCAGCCGACCTTGTTGTTCGGGTCTATTTCGTGTGCAATCTTAGTGACACGTGCAGAGCCCACGAGTTCGTGGTGGACAGCTTGGTAAAGCTTCTGCGGGCCAACCTCCTCTGGCGTGCCCTCGAGACCACCGAAGAACGGGAAGTGGAGTACCGAATTAATCTCGTTGAAGGTGAGCCAGTAGTGCACGCGACCCTTGTAACGCTCGAACACGGTGCGGCAGTACTTCTCAAAGAAGTTGATGACTTCACGGTTGGACCACCCGCCGTACTCGCGTGCGATGGCGAGAGGTGTTTCGTAGTGGCTCAGCGTGACGAGGGGCTCGATGCCGTACTTCTCGAGTTCGTCGAGCACGCGGTCATAGAAGCGCAGGCCCTCCTCGTTCGGCTCATCTTCATCGCCGCGTGGGAAGATGCGGCTCCAGGCAATGGAGAAGCGGAAGGTCTTAAAGCCCATCTCACCGAACAGTGCGATGTCCTCGGCATAGCGATGATAGAAATCGATGGCCTCAAGCTTGAGGTTGTCATCCGTGGGGCCTTCCGTGGGCGGAGTTTGCAAGCCATCGGGCATGACGTCTTGGATGCTCAGGCCCTTGCCATCCACGTTGTATGCGCCTTCGATTTGGTTTGCGGCGGTGGCGCCGCCCCAAAGGAAATTCTGTGGGAACATGTATGGATTTCTCCTTGTGATGAATGCTGGAAGGCAGGACGTTGGTGTCCAGCCTAGGGATAAGTGGATTACTTCGCCGCGCGCAGGCCGGCTTCTCCAGCGACGACCAAGCCAGGCTGTGCGAGGTGCTCGACCGTGCTGAGCTTCTTCGAATTGGTGACAATGAGAAGGGTCGTGGCCTTGTACCCAGCCTTAGCTACCGCGTCGAGGTCCACGTCGACGATGGGCTGGCCAGCTTGGACGTGGTCGCCCACCGTGACGTGGGGCGTAAAGCCCTCGCCGTCCATCTGAACCGTGTCGATGCCTACGTGAACGAGGGTCTCGACGCCACCAGCTGACTTGATGCCGACGGCGTGGCCGGACTTGGGAGCGGCGACGACTTTGCCCGATACCGGTGCGAGCACCTGTCCATTCGATGGCTCGACGGCGATGGATTCGCCCATGGCGCCTGAAGCGAAGACCTTGTCTTCAACCTCGTCGAGCGGGATGACCGTGCCGTTGACGGGGATGAGCACCGTGTCAGACGACGCGTCCTCTGTTGCAGCGGCCGTGTTGTCGTCGCCTTCAGTGGCTTCGAGCTCGGCTGCGGCCTTAGCGGCCTTGGCTTCTTCTTCCCTGCGCTCAGCGCGGGGGAGCAGGATCCAGGTACCGACAAACGCGATGACCATGGCGATAATCGTGCCGATGACGAACATGAGGAAGTTGCCTTCGCCCAGTGCCGCAGGGAATGCGAGCAGGGACGGGAACGTGAAGGAGTTGAAGGACACACCGGCCAGGCCGATGATGATGCCGCCGACAGCACCACCCACGACGCCAGCGTAGAACGGAACCTTGAGTGGGAGGTTGATGCCGTAGATGGCAGGTTCAGTAACACCCGCCAGGATGCCGGAGACAGCGGACGGGCCGGCGAGCTTGCGACGCGCCGGAAGGTGCGACCGGAGTGCGACAGCGATAACTGCTGCGGCTTGGGCCATTACGGCTGCCTGGAGAGGTGCCATCATCGCGGAATGGCCCAGGTTGGCGATGTCATTGAGGAAGATAGGGACGAAGCCCCAGTGCAGACCGAAGATGACGAGGACCTGCCAGAAAGCACCGAGCAAACCCCCGGCCAGCCACGGAGCGACCTGGAACAGCCAGGCGACGCCAGCAGAAATCCACGCGGCCAGCTTCATAGTCAGGGGGCCTACAGTGAGCAGGACGATGGGGACCATGATGAGCAAGACGAGGACTGGAGTCATGAAGTTGCGCACCGCGGAAGGCAGAATCTTCTCGCAGTAATGCTGCACGTAGCTGGCCAGCCACACGGTGACGATGGCCGGAATGACGGACGAGCTGTAATCCATCGCCGTGAGCGGAATACCGAGAAGCTTGAGGTCAGCGTCAACCGAAGCGAGCCCGATAATGCTCGGGTAGACGAGCGGAGCAACGGTCGCCATGGCGATAAACTCGTTCATCTTGAACCGACGTGCGGCGGTCACTGCGAGGAACATGGGCAGGAAGAAGAACAGGCCGTCTGCCAGTGCAGCAAAGACGATGTAATTCGTGGATTCGGTGTCAAACCAGCCCAGGTTTGTTCCAGCAGAGAGGAATGCTTTGACGAGGGCAATGCCGGCGAGGGGCCACAGGATTGGAGTAAACAGCGAAGAAATGAGCTGGATGAAGGCGTTAAATGCGTTGGGCTTTTCTCCATTGTCTTCATCGGAATCTTCGACCGCTGCGCCCCTGGCACCCTTGGTCGCCATACCGGGTAGCGACACCACGGCGTCATACGCAAATGGCACATCGTTGCCAATGACGATCTGATGCTGGCCACCGGCCTTCATGAGCGCAATGACGCCCGCGGTGTCCTCAATCTTTGAGTCGTTGACTTTACAGGCGTCTTTAATCTTGAAGCGCAGACGCGTGGCGCAGTGGGTCACGGAGCTGACGTTGTCTGCTCCGCCGAGTCCTTCGAGCACTGCCTTGGACAGCGGCTCGAAGTCGGTCTTCGTGGTCATCGTGTACTCCTTGGTGGAAGAGCTGGGCGAAAATGCAAAAAGACCTGAGCCCCACGCGCGCCCTTGAAAGGCGAGCGTGTTGCTCAGGTCTTGCCCCGAACTAAATCGGGTTACAATCCGCGTCCCAGCGTTACTGGAAACCTGTTCTTATGATGCTGCGGAGCGCTCATAAAAGTCAAGAAAAGTGTGGTACTTCACGAAAGTGACGAGATGCCCCATGAGGTGCTCATGTCGGGGGCCTGATTACTGTGTACTGAGAGAAGTAGCCGCACCGCAGTATCCCAGGAGAGACGACGATGAGCGAAGAACGTGAGCCGATGAATGCAGTCCCGAGCAGCAGCCCCGAGCTGCGTACCCAGTTGGCGCAGCAGCTAGCTGAGCTCGTTCCGGAAGCGTTCAGCGACGGCAGGATCGACGTCGCGAAGCTCGGTGAGCTCCTTGGCGAGGATGCTTCCGATGCCGCCGAGCGCTTCGGCTTGTTCTGGCCTGGGAAGAAGCGTGCCATGCGGGCAGCACAGCAGCCCACTACCGCCACGTTGCGGCCCGATAAGGCCAACTCCAAGGAGTGGGATACCACCGAGAACGTCTTCATCGAGGGCGACAACCTGGAAGTCCTCAAGGTTTTGCAGAAGCACTACCACGGCAAAATCAAGATGATCTATATCGATCCGCCGTACAACACGGGTCACGATTTCGTCTATCCGGACAACTTCAAAGAGGGGATTGGCACCTATCTCGACTGGTCGAAACAAGTCAACGAGGAAGGCAAGAAACTCTCCTCCAACTCTGAGTCGGAGGGGCGTTTCCATTCCAACTGGCTCAACATGATGTATCCGCGCCTGAAGCTCGCGCGCAACCTGCTTAGCCAAGACGGCGTCATCTTCGTGAGTATTAGCGATGACGAGTACTCGCACCTAAAGAAGTGCCTCGATGAAATCTTTGGCGAGCTGAACTTCGAAGGCTCGATCCACTGGCGCCGGCGCCACAATCAGCCCAATGACCCCACCAAGCTCATCGGGCTTGTGGCCGAGCACATTCTGGTCTGCGCACGGAACTCGGCGCATCTCAAGCACGCTGGCGTGGGCAAGCTGCCGCTCACGGGCAAATTCACGAACCCCGATAACGACCCGCGCGGACCGTGGAATTCCAAGCCATGGAAGGTGGGTGCAGGCCAAGGCGGTTCCTCGTACACGATTGTTTCGCCTACGGGCGTCGAGTTCAACGAGGTGTGGATGGGCGAGAAGGCGACCTTTGAAAGGCTGCTTGCTGATAACCGCATTGTCTTCACCAAGGGCGGCGACGGCTTGCCGCGCAAGAAGCAATTCCAGTCCGAGCGTGAGGAAAGCGGTCAGTCCGCCACCAACTGGTTCCCGCATGAATTGTTTGGCAGCAACCAGGAAGGCTCCGCAGAAGTCGCTGAACTCTTCGGTGTAAAAAGCATTTTCAGCAACCCCAAGCCCACGAAGCTGCTGCAGAACTTGGTGCGCCTGGGCAATCTGAACGACGGCGATATTGCCCTGGACTTCTTCGCGGGATCCGGAAGCCTGGCGCATGCCGTCATGCAGCTTAATGCCGAGGACGGCGTGCGTCGCCGTACCATTCAGGTGCAGCTTCCTGAACCCACACCGGAGAACTCCGCAGCGCGGAAGGTCGGCTTCGAGGACATCGCGAGCATCTCCCGTGAGCGCATCCGGAGGGCAGGTGACAAAGTAGCCGCCGAGTACGCCGAGGTGATCGCACAACGCGAGGTGCCCCTCGATACGGGATTCCGTTCCTACGTGCTTTCGGATACCAACTTTGTGAAGTGGCAGACGGCGGCGGATACGGACGTGACGACGCTGGAGCAGCACTTGCTAGACCTGCGCGGAAGCGTGGACGACGACGCTACGGTGGATGACATCCTTGCGGAAATCCTCATTAAACAGGGATTGTCGCTCACTGAGAAGATCCGTGACTGCGACATCGCCGGCGCGGGTTATAAGGCCGTGGTTCGCAGCGACGGGGCTGGCGGTGAAGAGGTTGCGGTTTTGGCGTATCTCGACGAGCATGTCACCCCGACTCTCGCGCAGTTGCGTGATGCGGTCGCCATGAAGCCAGTGCAGTTCATCATTCTGGAAGATGCGTTCCAGGGAGACGACGAGTTGAAGACCAACCTCGTCCAGATGTGCCGTACTGCGGGTGTGGATCTCTGGACCGCCTAGGGGTAATGGCAGACCTTTTCGTTCGAACTGGTATGGAGGTACCCCATACCAGGCAGGAGCCACACTATATTTTGCTGCACAAAAGAGGGACTGTGGGTGAATACCAGCTATTAGTTTTGCGAAGGTCTTCCCACGGCGCGGACTGGGGTTTAGGCTACGGGTTGTAAGCAGAAAGCGGACAGAAAGGATGCGAATGGACGAAAGTCAAGCGCATTATTACTCAGACGGTTTCTCCCTGATGTAGTGCGAAAATAGCGGCATAGCCATAATCCACAACTTCTTTTTTAACAACGATTGTACGAAGTACAGGAGCTTAAAAGCACAATGCATATAGGACGAAACGTCGTCCCGGACCAGCGCCACACAACCTAGCTTCTAGCCCTTTTACCTACAGGTTTGCAGCGGAATAACCACTGATTCGATCCGCACCACGGCTCCGCGAAGCTTTAACGAAGTAGCTCACACACGGTCCGGGATTTTTATTGGTTTTCTAGGCCTTTACTTGTGCTGAACCGCGTTGATTTGGGAAGCATGTGAACGATGGCGCGGGCCACGTGCTTTGCGCTTGCTTGCATGTCCACTGAGAGGCATACGGTCCAATCGTGGCTAACTCTAGGGTCCGGAACTGTTGCTGTTGCTACTGTTCGGTGCGTGCCGCTTCTTCTTGCTTGCGCTGGGCTTCGTGCTTCGCGATGACTTCAGCATCGTGACGCAGCGCGTAGTGAATACATCCTTGTGGTTGGAGAGCGCAGGAACCTGTGTTCGCTGGCCACTGGGATGCTGCACTTTCACATTCGTCCTGTGAGTTGTAGGGGGTCGCGTAAGAACCACTTGTATCCATGGTCAGCTTCGTGCAGAACGACTGGATCCTGGTGGCTCGGTTCTTGCGCAGGCGCTGTGGGTTCTGACGTCGCTAGTTCGTTGTGTTCGGTCGTGGGGGGCTCTGTCGTTTGGTGTGTTGTGCTGCTGCTCGTTGCCGGAGGAGTCGTCGTGCTTGTTTTCGTCGGGGACTCTTTCACTGTGGTGACGTGGGTAATGGTGACCCGTTCGGACTCGCCCGTGTTGCAAGCCGTTAGCGCCAGTGCGGTGGCGCAGAGGGTGGTGCTGGCACATAGTTTTTCCGTCGCATTTCTATGGTGTGTACTGCGGATTTGGTGGAATGTAGACGCGTCGTTTACTCTTATGAAGTCCGCAGCGAGCCTCGCTTACTGCACAGACCGCGCCCCGTTCGTCTAGCGGCCTAGGACGCTGGCCTCTCACGCCGGTAACACGGGTTCAAATCCCGTACGGGGTACAACGTTAAGCCTCCACTTTTGTGGAGGTTTATTTCTTTTTCTTTCGCGGGTGCCATGCGGGGGGATGTTTTACTTCGCTTGCTACGCTGTGCTCACTCTTTCTCTCACTCTCTCGTAAAGCAGGCTATACGATGGCAACCGGTAAACATCGCAGGCATTCTCAGCAGCATCAGAACCCCAATGATGCAGTGGCGCACGCTCTCGACGGGCTGTGCGAACTACGCGTCAAACCTCGGGCAACGTGGTATGCGATAAGCGCAGTGATCGTCGTTATTGCTCTGGTGCTGGGGGTGACGGTCGCGGCTTTAAGAGGCTCGAATTCGGAGGAGCCAGCAGTGTCGCATGCCCCTGAGTCTCCAGTAACGACCTCAAGTGTGGCGGATCCACTCAAGGATTCTGATAACGACGGGCTTAAGGATGGCGAGGAAACCCGACTCGGTATCGATCCGCACAAAGCAGACACTGACCAGGACGGGCTTAAGGATGGCGAGGAAACCCGACTCGGTACTGATCCGCGCAAAGCAGATACAGACCAGGACGGGCTTACTGACGGATTTGAGGTCGACGACACCGGTACGGATCCTCTGAAGGCGGACACTGACGGCGACGGAGTGGATGACGCGGAGGAACTGGATGCGGGTTCGGATCCGCATATCAACGATTCGGATGGCGATGGCCTCGATGACTTTGAGGAAATTCAGACCTACGGCACTGACCCACTCTCACGCGATACGGATGCGGACGGCTATAACGACGCCTTCGAAGTGACCTATCGAGCAGTCAAGGAGCTTGATCCGCTGTTTGAGGACGTAGAGGTCTCGAAGCTCACATACGCCAAAGATTTCGCCAAAGGAGCCTTCGCTGGCGATGCCATGCCGGTAGATTCCGTCGCTTGGTTGGCAGGGAACATTCTCGTCGCAGGGGCAGGGCTCATTCCGGGTATCGGCAAATTCATTGCGCATGCTGCAGATCTACGAGACTTTTTGGTCTCCGCTATTCATGGTGATTGGGTCACGGCGGCGTTTACTGCAGTAGGCATCATTGGATTTGCTGGAGACGCTGCTTCCATCCCGAAGCGTGTATCGGCTTTTAGCACCACATACCCTGCGCTGGCCGCGAGTGCGGGCACGCTCATTGCAAGGATTCCGAAGCTTCCCAAGCCGGTTCGCGAGAACGCAAGCAAAGGTGTTTATAAGCAGTGGGATTACCTCGTTAAGGAAGGCGCAACTCCCGAAAGCCTTCTCCGCCTGATGAAGGGAGGGCGGGTGAACCTCGACAAGTTAGCGGGATATCGCCAGCGGCCGGGACATGTTGCAACCCCAGCTGTGGAGTTTATGAAAGATGGCCGCGCAGGCGAGGACTATCTCAAGCTCATGCTCGTGAAGAAACGACTCGTGAGGAAGAATATTGAGCCCTCAACCCAGGTCGTGCTGCGGACGTCGGAGTGCGTTGAGGTGTGCAACCGGGCGGTGCGGCGCGTGGATGTTTTCGCTGACGGAATTGCCCACGAATCGAAAGTGGGGCCAGTGGTGCTCACGGAGTCTATTAGAAGGCAAGTCGAATCTGATGCTTACCTCATAGAAACCGGACAGATCAAAGGAGCAACGTGGCACTTTTTCCCCAGCGCCGTATCAAATCAATTGGGTCCGAGCGAGCCCCTTCTCGAATTGCTCGAGAGCAAAGGGATTAAGTACAGCATCGCCTTGCCTCGCTAAACCGGCCCGCTGCTGTCCGCTGCACACGGGGGCGCTCTTCGCTATTGTCGAGACGTATGAACATTCGTGCTGTGACAGAATCCGATATTCCAGGTGCGGCTGCCGTGTTGGCGGCCGCGTTCGCTCATGATCCGTCGTTCGGACGGGTGATCGGAAACCTCGAGAACCCAGAGGAGGCGCTCGACGCGTTGTTTCGGGCGCAGCTGCGCACGCAGTATATTCCGCGCGGCGTGGCGGATATCTGTGAAGGCGAGGACGGGGAGGTGCTCGGGGTAGCGCTCTGGGAGCGCCCGGGCACGACGTTTGGGGCGGGGTCGTATTTGCGGCTGGCGAGCGAATTGGCGCGCGTCTTTGGCACCGGATTGGTCAAGCTCGCGGTGAGCGAAGCACAAGCGGCGAAGTACCATCCAGAATTCCCGCACTGGTACCTCTATACGCTCGTGGTAGCGCCAGGAGCGCAAGGCCAAGGCATTGGTTCTCAGCTGCTGGAGCATGGATTGACGCGCGCAGGAGACGATGCGGTGTATCTGGAAGCCACGACGCAGGGGTCGGCGCGGCTGTATACGCGGTTGGGGTTTGTTCCGCTCGGGGAGATCCCCAGCAAGGACGCAGGCCCCAACGAGCTGGCCATGTGGAAGCCGCCGGTGGTCTAGCTCGCCATGACCTTGGTGCTCGCAATCGCCGCACTGAGACGCTCGTGATAGCCGTCCATGAGGCGACGCAGCCAGAGCCCCAGGATGAGCGCGGGGATGGTGAAGAGGACCAGCAGACCGAGTTCCCGCCACAAGTCGCCCTCATAGGAACCGGAGATGGCCGCGCGCAGCGCGCTGATGGCATGCGTCGCAGGCAGCCAGGGGCTAGCTTTCTGGAAGAACTCGGGCAGCAGCGGCAGGGGGTAGGAACCGCCGGCGCCAGAGACTTGGATGACGAGGAGGACGACGGCGATGGCCTTGCCCGCGTTGTCGAAAGTGACGACGAGGGCGTAGACAAGCATCATAAACACGAGTGCGATCACCCAGCCCACGACGATGAGTTGTATGGGGTGCTGTGGGGCGATCTCGACGAAGAAGATAAGGCCCGTCGTCACGAGCGTGGACTGGATAAGTGCGATAAGCGCCAAGGTGAGAAAGCGGCCGAGGAAGATGGCGTTGCGGCTCATCGCGGTCTCGCCGCGGCGGTAGGTGCGCTCCGCGTTGGCATAGATGAACACACATGCAATGAGCGCGCCCACCCACAAAGCGAGCGTGGTGTAGAACGGCGTCATCGCCGCGCCAAAGGACTTGACAGCGAAGACAGCTTCGCGGTCCAGCCCCAGGGGCGAGGCCAAGCGGGAGGCGGTGAGCCCCGGATCGTCGCCGACGACGCGCGCGAGCTTATCCAAGTCGCCCGTCTGGCGGGCGTCATCGAGCGCGGAATTGATGCGCTCGAACTCGGCCGACTGTGCGGCGAGTTTGTCCGCGAGCGCGCCTACTTCGTCACGCGAGGATTCCAGGCGAGAGGCCAGTGAGTCTGCACCCGCGGCATTCGCGCGGGCGGCATCGAGATCGGAACGCACCGTGGCGACGTCGTCGGCGACCGCCTTGATGGACTGTGACAGCTCAGCGACCTGTGGCTTGAGATCCGTGGTGTAACTCGTGCGGGCGTCTTCGACAGCGCGCGAGGCGCGATCCACGGCGTCGCGGGCGCGTTGCGCTGCGGCCGAGGTGTCCTGTGCACCGGTCTCGAGGGCGGTGGCGGTCGTGTCCAAAGAGTCGGCCATTGCGCGAGCCTGGGCGGCGGCGGTATCGAACTGCGTGGTGGGCAGGGCCAGGCCGGCAAGCGCGCCGCGCGCGGTGTCGAGACCTTCCGCCTGGGAACGGACTTGCTTGGCAAGGTCGTGTAGCTCATTCGGATTGAGCGCGTTGGTGCCCGTCGCGTCGTCGAGGCGGGCGCTTACCGTGCCGAGGCTGGAGGAAGCAGCGGTGAGTGCGGAAGAGAGGGCATCGGCAGACTCGCGCAGCGTCGCGTCGAGATTGACGGGAGAGGATGACTGCGTGGCGGGTGCGGTGGAATCACTCGTATTGGCGCGCGCGAGCAGCGAGTCCGCGCTCGTAGCCAGGGGAATCGCGCCATCGATGAGCCCGGTGAGCGAGCGGACGGTGGCGGACGCCGAGTTGAGGCGTCCGCTGGTGGCCTGCACGCGGGTTTGGACGGTGCTCAGGGCGGACTGCGTGTTGTCCTCGTTGAGGTAGTCATCGAGCGAGGAGAGGAGGCCCAGCCCGACGTCGGACAGGACCTCGGCGAAGCTTTCGTCAATATTATTCGTCACGCCGGTGGCGACCTTGGACGTAATGGATGAGCTTAGCGCGTTCTTCTTCTGGTTTGTATAGAGGTCGAGGCGGGTGGGCTCGGCGCCGTCGAGGTAGAAGGTGAGCATGTCGTCGCTGAAGGACTCAGGTAACACGATGGAGGCGTAATAGTCGCCGGACCTCGTGCCCTCCACGGCGTCGGCGCTGTCTGTGATGACCCAGTCCACGGAGTCGTTGCGCGCGAGCTGGGAAAGCACCTGGTCGCCCAGGTTGACGTTGAGCTTGCCCACATCGGTGACGTGGCCCTTGTCGTTACTGGCCACGGCGATACGGAGATTGCCCGTGTTGCCGAAGGGATCCCAGGAGGCCAAGACGTTGAACGTCGTAAAGATGAGCGGGATGATGAGCACGCCAAAGACAATGAGCGCCGTGATGGTGTTCGTGCGGATGGCGCGCAGGTCGTCGCGCAGGATGGTCAATGCGTTACGCATGGGTATCGCCCTCCGGTAGGGATTCGGCGCGCAGATGGCGGCGTAGTTCGTTCTCTGGCAGGCGCGCGAGGTCTTCGGCGCGGGCGAGGGATTGCTTGACGTATTCGAGCGTGAGGATGACGCCGAGGGCTACGAGAGTAACGAGGAGAGAAAGCCCGAAGTAGAGCGACTTGTTGCCAGCATCGAAGTGCGCGATGACGCCGAAGGCGACGATGAGAAGGAACCCCGTCGCGATGGTGATAGTGACGACCTGCGCGTAGTGCCCGCG
Source organism: Corynebacterium sp. CMW7794 (assembly GCF_001563605.1). Taxonomy (NCBI): domain Bacteria; kingdom Bacillati; phylum Actinomycetota; class Actinomycetes; order Mycobacteriales; family Corynebacteriaceae; genus Corynebacterium; species Corynebacterium sp. CMW7794. The sequence continues at coordinate 85,663 of NZ_KQ961723.1, read as the reverse complement.
CACGCCGCGCCAGCGCCCGCCCAAGCCCTCGGTAAACGCCGTGCGGTCCTGGAGAACCACGAGGAGGTCTGCCAGCTTGTAGCGCGAGCCTTGCGCGTGGATTTCCTCGTTCGTGATGAGGCCGCCCGCGGCGAGTTCCTCGTTCACCATCGTGTTGACGTGTGCAAGGCGGCGACGCAGGATGACGCCCGCGATAAAGGCGAGAAGCGCCATGCCGGCGAGCGCTGCGAGGTCGCGCCAATAATGCAGGCTGTAAAAGCCGCCCACGGTCTCGCGCATCATGGAAATGCCGTAGCTAACCGGCAACCACGGGTAGAGCTCGCGGAAGAAGCTGGGCGTCATCTCGATGGGATAGAGCCCGGACGCGCCGGGGATCTGGATGAAAGCGAGCACGACGGCGATGACGCGCCCGATGTGCCCGAACGTCGAGACGAGGAAGAAAATAATGGACAGATACGCCAGCGCGATGAGCGCGGCGGTCGCCACGTAGGCGGCGGGGGAGACGGTCTCGACGCCGAAGGCGAGGTTGCCCACGGAGACGATGAGAGCCTGCGCCACGGCCATGATGCCGAGGAAGAGGTACCGCGCCGTATAGGCCTGTCGCACCGTGCGCGCCCCGTCGACCTCCGAGCGGTAGATGATGAGCAGCATGAACGCGCCAATCCACAGCGCGAGGTTGGTAAACAGCGAGCTCATGCCCGAGCCATAGTGCTCGACGGGAAAGACCGAGTGGCTATCGACCTGCGCCGGCGCGGCCAGGAAGCTCGACACAGCGACGGTATCGAGACCGCGCACGGTGGTGAGCGTTTTATCGTTGTTCGCATCCTGCGTGAGCGCCAGGATATCCGTACGCGCTGTACGCAGGGTCGACTCGATGTCGCCCAGGTCCGCATCAAAGGAGGCGAGCACCTGGTCCGCGCCCTGCAGCTGCTTTCCGATGCCCCCAATCAGCTCGCCAGCCTGCCCCACCAGCTCCTCCTGTGCATCAAGCCGCGCGCTCAGGCGCGCGGTGGTGGACTCAACTCCGGCGAGCGCCGCGTCGATGCGCGCCGTGCCAACCAACCCGCCTTGGGCATCTTTCGCCTGCGCGACCGCGTCGTCGAGGGCGCTCGTCGCGGTGTCGAGCTCGTCAAGGCCGCGTTGTGCGTCGCCGCGCAGCCGGTCGATGCTGTCCACGGTCGCCGCCGCTTGGTCATGCGTCGCCCGCAGATCGCCAGCGAATTGTCCAGGCACGATTTTGAGCAGCGCGCCAGTCTGGTCGCGCAGCGTCGTGGCCGCGCGGCTTGCAGCATCAAGGCCGCCTAGCGCCCCGCGCAGTTCGCCCGTGAGCGTGCCCACCGTGGCATTCGCAGCGGCCGTGCCGTCCGCGAGCGCCTCCGTGCCTTCGGCTCGCGCGTCGGTGAGGCTGCGGCCGGTCTCGCCTGCGGTCTCCCGAATGCCTGCGGAAAGGGAGTTGACGCGGGCGAGGGAGGAACGGGCATCGGCAAGCGTGGCGTTGACATCGCGCAGGGTCTGCTGAGTTTGCGCGACCTTGGGCTGGGCCGCGGCCAGTTCGTCGCGCACGCCGGCGAGGATGCCATGCGCATTCTCCAGCGAGTCCGCAGTCTCGCCGAAGTTGCCCGCCGCGCTGTTTCCCGCATCCGTGAGCTTCGTGTTCAGCTCTCCGCCCTTGTCGCGCAGCTCCGAAGTGACGGCCTCGGCGACGGACTCCTTAAAGGTCTGGCCAATGGTCTCCTCAAGCGTCGAGGCGCCCGTGTCCGTGATTTTGGGGGCCACCGCATTGAGCTTTTCGTTAACCTCGTAGTGCAGCGTGGGCTGGTGATACTCACCCTCGAAAAGGCTCACGAAGTCTTGGCTGAACTCGGCCGGGACCGTGACGGATGCGAAGACGTCGCCGCGACGCACGGCCTCGGCCGCCTGGTCCGCGTCCATGAATTGCCAGCCCAGCTTGTGGTTGTCGTGCAGCTTGTCCACGAGCTGTCCACCCACGTTGAGGTGGCCCGTAAGCTCCGAGTCCGCGCCGCGGTCCTCGTTGACCACGGCGACCTGGAGGTGTTCCGTATTTTTATAGGGATCCCAGAACGCGCGCACGTTGAACCACGAGTAGAGCGCCGGCGTGACAAGGACGCCGATGGCGATGATCCATACCGCAGGCGTGCGCCACACACGCGCGAGATCTCTGTGGACGATTGACCAGATTGTTGACACGGCGTAAACGATAGCACTTCCTCCGCTTAAGGCCTGTCTAGGATATGGGCAATGACGATGACGTTGCAGATCGCCGTAAAGTCCTAGGCAGTCTCATATTCGCACAGATCAGGGGCGGTATCCCTCAAGGCGTGGCGTTCTCCATGAGCTCGCTGCTTGCTGCCGCGATGGCGGGCGCCGCGTGGGGCGGCATGGGTGCCATGCTCACCACGCTCGGCATGCCTGCCATGGCGTGGATCGAAATCGTCCTGTTCATCGCGGTGGGCATGATGTTTGCCGTCGTGCGGCGACGCTCAACCGACGAAGCCCGCCTTCGCCGTGGGCGCCGCTAGGCGCTCGGCTCGTCGCGGAAGGTGACCTCCATGATGACGCCAGCGAGCGGCAGGTGAATGAGGATGCGGTCGCAGCACTTACCTGCCGCCTCAAGGGCGGCGCGATACGTCGCCATCTGGCCCAGGTAATGCTGCTTCACGAACTCCGCCGGGTCCTCGTTGCCCGGGTTGGACTTGTGGTCGATGAGCACGACCGTGTCGTCTCCGGTGTCGAGGAGCATATCGATCCAGCCCTCGGCGACCTGGCCGTCCGCGAGGTAGCGCATGGGCACCTCGGTCAGCCGCGGCGCATCCGGGTAGTTTTCCGTGAGCCACGCATCCCAGCGCCGGCCGGCCTCGACCAAGTCCTTGGCCTCAATGGCGCTGACCCCCCAGCGGCCCAAGATGGCCTCTGCGTGCGCAAGCTGCGCCGCCTCGTCGAGCGCGGTGTAACTCGTACCGAGGTAGGTGTGGATGGCGTCGCCGACCTTGTTCCAGTCCATCTCGCCGTGCTCGACCAGACGTGCACCCAACGTTGCGACCACCGCGGTATCCGCTCGGTCCTTCCAGCCCTCCGAGGTCACCAGCGACGCCGCGAAGCGGGCCGCCTTGCGCTCGGCCGTGCGCGTGGACTCGCCGCGCCACGCAGGCAGCATTCGTTGCGTGCCTTCGAACGCTGTTGGTTCAGCCACCACGTCGTCGCTGTAGGCGTGGAAGTCAGCATCCACGCTGACGAGCTCGGTACCCGTGGAGGAAATTACTAGTGCCTCTTTCTCCTCGTCGTAATCGAAATTTACGTCGGCGCTTGCAAAGGGGGCATGGCTACCAAGGTCGTGTTCGGTCACGGCGAGGACCGTGTGCTCCTTGGAACGCGTCATCGCCACGTAGGCAAGTCGTACGTTTTCCTCCTCGAGGCGGCGCTGACGTGCTTTGATGAGCGGAAGCGACTCGAAGATTTTCTTCGTGCCTTTCGCGGCGCGGAGCGTATAAGGCCAGAACATAAGCGTGCGACCTGCCAATGGTTCTTCGAGAGTGAAATCATTCGCAGGTGCTGGCTCGGTCCATGCGTCGTCGAGCTTGAAACCCTTAGGTGGGGTCTTGAGGCCTAGGACAACTGTGTTCCAGCCCAGCCCCTTGGAACCATGCATGGTGGTGACGAAGACATTGCCCTCATCAAGGCTCGCGCGAGCCACGACCCCCAGGCCTGTGGGGGACTTTTGCTCGGCATCGAATTCGCGCAGAAAACCAGCAAGTGTGGCGGCTGATCCCACGCCTTCGTGGTCGTCCTCATAGGTCTTGGCTTGTTCCAGGAATCCGAGCAGAGTGCCGTAGCGGCCTGAAGGCGATGGGGCACTGGCGATGCGACCTCGAAGGTCGAGCGCATCGATAAGCTCCGTGATCGCGCGGGAGGGGCTCAGTTGGCCGCTATGTTGGGCGACATCGGCTACTGCCGCAAGAATGGGATCTTTCTTCCATTCTTTCTTGAGGGCACGGCGAGCGGTCTTATCCGGTGCCGAAGCGAGCTGGTTAAACCACGTCGCGTGGGCCGGGTGCTCCGGCAAGAGGGTGATGAGCTCGAAGAGTGAGGATTCGTCCGTCACGTCGGCGCAATAACGCAAAGCTGCGACCAGCAGCATTGCCTCGACCTCTTCATCAGCGGAAACGCCCTTACCAGTCGCAGGGATATCGGCGCGACGCAGTCCCGCCAAGACTTTCTGTGCGTCGGTATTCGTTCGAACGAGCACAGCGATTTCCTGCTCAGGGTTCTCTGCCTTGAGCTCGCGGATGCCTTCGACAATCGGCGTGACGAGTTGAGTATCAACGGATGTGTTTCCTCCTCCCCACGTCCACACTGAAAGGCGGCCTTCGGTATCGATGTCTGGGCGATCGACGCGTCGAGCGTCATCAATGCTCAGTCGTACATTTTCTTGGTCAGCAAATGCACGGGAGAAATACTCGTTCGATAACATGAGGGGCATACCGGAACTGCGCCACGACTTGTCGAGCGAATCGTGGGTACCACCACCAGCGTGGATGGCTGCTGCGGCCGTCTCCATAAGAACGGGGTCCGCGCCACGGAAACCGTAGATTGACTGTTTCGGGTCACCAACCCAGCGCACCTCACTGACCAACTCGCCGATGCGTAGGAAAATCGCCAACTGCAGTGGACTCGTGTCTTGGAACTCATCGACAACCAGAACATCAAAGGACTCACGCACCCATTGGCTTGCTTCGCCTTCAGGGTCTTTGAGCAATTTCAATGCCCGGGCCTCTTGGTCAGTAAAGTCGATGAGCCCTGCTTCTCGCTTGGCCTCGGTGTACGCCTTCACGCAATCGCGTGCCGCTTCAAATGTGATCCGAATGAACTTCTCCGTCGCGTCGCGGAAGCCCTGCGTGCGCGCCACTTCGAGCGGGCCGTCTGGGAAGACTTCCTCGAAGATTTGTGTCACTGGTTTCGTGGGACCTGCGCAATTCGGAAGTTCGCCTTCGACTGCTTTGAGCGCATCTGCCCATCCCAGGGAGAGCTCCCCGCTTACTAAAGCCTGGACGGTATTTTCCCGTGCCTCTCTCGACTTCATGAGCGATGCAGTGCTGCGTCCGCCGACTATCGATTTGATGTCCTTCTCCAACTTTTCCTTGTTGGCTTTCGCTTCTTTGATCTTTATCGCTAGGTCGAGTTCATCATGAAGTTTCGTAATGGCACCAGCGATCTTTGTGACGAAATCGGCTAGAGTCTCAGGCTCGCCCTTGCCGAGGTCCAACTGACCAAACAAAGAAGCCTGCGACTTCTTGATGAAACTCTCCAGATTGTCTGGGTCCTCGAGATCAACGGCGTTGGCACGCAGGGCAGTGGTTAGTGTTTGCACTGAGTCTTTCCACGAACCCTGACCGCCACTGATGATGCCGAAAGAATTGCGGTACCCGTCATAACCCATCGACTCGATGAGTTCGCGGTATTTGTTTTCATACGAGGCGATAACCCCGTCGCATGCATCATCAAAAACGAGCTTCTCCGCGTTTTCGCTCAGCACAGACAGCTCAGGAGATATGCCGGACTGAAGTGCAAAGCGCCGCACGATGGCGTCGGTGATGGAGTTGACTGTGCCGACCAACGCCGAGTCGATTTCCTGGGCCTCGACGATCTTTCCTTTTTCGACGAGCTTGACGCTGATACGTTCTGCTAGCTCCGCTGCTGCGTCTTTTGTAAACGTTGTGGCAATGATGCGTGCAGGATCCTTGCCACCGCCAATGACTGCGGCGAGGTCCTCCGTGATGCGAAAAGTCTTACCAGAACCGGCGCTGGCCTGGACGAGCGTGTAGTGGGAATAGTTGGTTCTCATTTAGTAGTTTCCCTTCACTCCAGTCAGAACGTCGTAATCGCGGTACTTCACTGCGTCGGGGAAGAAGAAATCATCACCCAGGTCACCGCGTATCTGTTTGGCTAGTTTCTCTGCCTTGGTGTCAGGATCGCGGAGCTTCTCATGTGCTTCGTCGACAACCAGGCCTGCTGCGATATCGGTGAGGCGCTTGGACAGAAGCGTCTTGGCGCGCTCGAACAATTCTTGATCCATCGTGCTTCCGTTACCCTTGATGAGTTTCGCTCGACGGAATTCCCAATACGCGGTCGGTGCAGCCTTCTCGAACCCCACGCCCCAAGCGTAGACAGCGAGCTGCAATGCTTCGTTGTTACGCACGACGTCTTGGTACTTGTTGCGCGACGTGGTGTACTTTGCGTCAATAACGCCTGGCCGGCCCTCACTGGTCTGGATATCCAGGTCACGGAATCCTTCGAACTTCTCAATGACCCATGTGTTGTTTGGAGCGCCTTGGACAGTGACATCAAGCGGCTTGTCGAACTGTGCTTCAGTATCGACGAGTTTCCAGCTGTGATTTCGAAGCTCGCGCTGCAGCGTCAACAATGAGCGCACCCCGAGTACAACGAGTGATTGGCGCCGCGCGAGTTGGCCGGGTGCGTTGAGTTCAACGCCAACTTCTCCTATCGCTTGCTCAATCGCTGCGGTGATGCTGTCTTCATCCCATTCATCGAGTTTCGCCTCGTGAATGTGCTCGAGTGCCTTGTGGAACATCGAACCCACCATGGCGTTACCCGTCGAGGGCCGACGTCGGCTTCCCAGCGAGATCTCAAGGGGCTTTTCCAAGACCCACTCCAATGGACGGGCCAGCAGCTTCTCCAGCTGGGAGTACGACATATAGTCAGGCAAGAGTTGGGTGCCTGGTGTGAATGTCTCCTTGGTGAGCTCTGGACGCGTTGGCCATGATTTTTGAGTCTGTTGCGTGAGTTCGCTTTTAAGCAGACTCGACGCAGTGACAAAGAAATCTTCAAAGTGTGCGCCAGCTGCTACATCTTCGGCTACGAGCTGGGCGAGTACTTGGTGCGGGCGTGTTCCTTTCTCGCCCACTATTTGCTTTTGTACTACAGCGATAACGCGCTCGGCGGAACGCAGCGCTCGTAATTGAGCAGCGGAACGCAGCGCGGTCAACTTTTTAGCTGGCAAGACAGCGTGATTAAAGCCAGCATGCTCCGCTGCGGACCACGTATCCATTCCGGAAACACCGTCTGCAAGTGCTCCCCACCACAGCACCGTCGCGCCGGGTCGCACGTGCGCCGGATCAGTGATGACCTCGTAGTCATTGGTTGCGGCGGGGCGAATGCTCCACGCCGCTACCCGTCGCGAGACGGTAGTGAGCAGGTGGTCAAGTTCACGACGTGAAATTACCGAATAGTGAGCGAGAAGTGTGCTGAGCTGGCGTGCGGCTTCACGCAGTGAGTCGCCTCTCGCAGTAGTTGCAAACCACTCGAGCGCATCTTGAAGGCGCGATACTGAAATCTCGTCATCCAGCTCGGTATGCGCAAGGTGCTTGTCGATACCCTTCGCGACGAGTTTGGCATCTCCCGTGAGGCGCTCGATGGCTTGTGCCCATTTCCCCCCAAACCCGTATTCGCGGCCTAATGCATAGAGGAGCTTTCCGCTGGCTTCGTAATTGAAGAGGGTGTCGCCCTCAATCTGCATGAGTAACAGGTCAACGATTTCAGGAACCGCGCCAGCCGTGGTCGCGGCTGTGACAAATGCGGTGAGCGCCTGCGCGCCGCCGACGTTGGTGGTCTTTCCTACGGGCGCGAATCCCGCACGAAGCAGCTCGGCGTCGAGAACCGCCGTTTCGGTAGTAGCCAGCAGTTGTGGCACGATGCCCGCCTTCGCCGCTTTGCGTAGTTCGGCAATGATGACATCGGCCGCTTCAAAGTCATGCTGCGCAGTGACAAAAAGCTTGTCTTTGAGAGCAGGCGCGCCGGTGCTTTCCTCAACGACAACGTCGCCTAACGCATCGACAATGGACTTCCAGACTGGCGGCAGATCCTCGTAGTGGTCACGCAAGATGACTGTTTTCAGCCCCAGATCGAGTCCTGGATAATCTTTTAGAGCATCTGCAACCGCAATGGTGAGATCTGCTGGTCCGGTGATTGGTGACGGGCGCTCAGCAGCCTTGATTGCGTCTACTCGCTGCGAGACGCCGTCCGGCACGTTACGCGGATCCACGCCCGCTGCCACGAGCTCATCGCGCCAATCGAGGAGTTGACTTGCCACAGCCCACGCGTCGACCTCAAATGAGTCGCGTAACCATTCCTGGTTATGCGCCACGATTCCGCTAAGTCTCTCACGGTATGCAACGATGCGTTCCGGTTTGTCCAGAACCGGTATCGTCACGCCTAAGCGCGTGGCTAACACGCGGGACAATCCCGCGGGCCCTACGGTCAATTCCCCAAGGCTTGAGGAGGGCGTCCAAGCCGCTCCGTCTAGGCCGAACCCGAAAGTGATCTTCATATTGGCATGGTAAATGCGATCTGAGTTTTGTGCAGTTTAACTGGAAAAGATTCCCCAATTGACGCGCGGCTGGTGAGGCACGACGTTATCCTGAGGTCATGCCCGACAAGTCGAATAAAACCATGAAGCCGGCCAGCGGCGCGCCAAATGACTACGTCTACTACCAAAACTTTGGTGCGAAACTTTCACTTCCTGAAAAATATCAAGCATCCCGTCAACCGGATTGGCGACTTGCGCACTTTGCCGTCATCCTTCCTTTCCCATTTGCGTATGCCAAAGATCCTGGAGAGTCGTGGATTAAAGGCAGATTCAAGGGCATCAAGGAAATTATCGCTGCGGCTGAAGTCAATCCCGGTGATTTCCAATATCCGCGTTTCGAGTACAAGACAGGGGCAGAAACTGAGACCGAACGGCAGGCACGGTACGACCGCAACAGCGCTCAGTTTTTCAATAGGACGCCTCGTGCCTGGCATGCTCCGGCGTCGAGTAGGTTCAAGTTTCCGTTCCGCCAATCCATAGGTTCCGTGGCGGTAGACGGTCCTGCTTGTGAACAAATTGAGGGCAAAGTTGATAATGCAGAAAAGCTTGAAGCCACTGCATATAAGTATCTATTCAGCCCAGATATTACTGGCGACGCAAAGAAGCCTGATGCTTGCGCAAGTTCTGACCTTCGCCAGGATTGTTTAGAGAACCAACCGAGCGTGGAATCGGAAGTTATCAAACTTGCTGACGATGATGACCACCCGTACTCGCAATTGCGCTTAGCCTGTGCGGAGCTTCTGTCTTATCAGGGGCCTGAGTATCATCCTCTTGCTCGTGATAAAGAGGCGGAGAAAGTTGCACAGACCTTTTTGGTACTCCACGTCATTGCAGAAAATTGTTCGTCGAAAGTCCTCGAGAACGTTTCTCGTGCACTGTACCGACCAAGGAACGTCGTAAATCTAGCGGCCGAATCCTCCGCAAAATTTGGTGGTCAGAAAGCGTCAAAACGCATAGTCAAACTTAACGAGAATCAACTGTGTCCGCTGGACTATTTCACGCGGACTGCGCTGTCTAAGATTGTCGATTTTGATAAAAATGTTCACATCTCTCGTGGTGGATACCTCGCACATAAGCGAGATGAAAACGAAAACAGCACGGAATACGAAATCGCTGCACGGCCGTATCTTGTAACGTGCGCCATCCCTGGTGGCAATGCTGTTTCTGACAGTCCCGAGCTCTTGAGGAAGACATCCGGGCAGTGGGAATGGGAAGATCAATGGGCCTGGCAGCTGAGTACTGGCGCGGACGGGTTTTTCTCGCCTATACCTGAGCAGAATGATGAAACCTTGTCGCGCCATAGAGCCGGAATTTTCAAGAACTGGATAATCCATACTTCTGAAAATGGGTTGGCTGTTGTGAGACGTTGCCAGGTCTCAAGGGAGGATATGGGGTTCTGGATGCTCACCGGAACTCGGTACGTTGATCTTGCAGTGCTTGTCCGGAGAGAAGCGAAATTTGCCGAAACCATCAGTGCGGGTCTTCGGGCAATGGAGTTCGATGAGACCATCAACACCAGCGCGGATCGTGGGTCGCTCGATGACGCCAATGACCGATACCGTGAGAGCGTGAGGAAGTTTGAGCACCTTCAGCAAGACTTCCTGACGTATCGAGACTATCTGTGGTTTGACAACGTCCCTGCTCGTGAAACGGATACGTTAGTCCTCAATGCTATCCAGAAGTCGACCGGGACAAAGAAACACTATGAAGAAATCGCAAATGAATTGAGTACGCGCCGTGAGTACTACTCGACGATGTACGAAAATCTCCGAATGCGACTGGATGAGAAGAACAAACAACGCAAGAAGGCCGAGCAAGAAGCCGCTGCGAAACGAACTGCAGCCATTACCAACAGCTTCGCCTTCTTAGCTATTGTCTTTGCTCTGCCTGGAATCGTCGCGCTAACTGAATGGTGGCGTTTCTGGATAACAGTGGGACTAGTGCTGATATTTGTGGCCGGGGTTTTCTTGTATCTCCGGAAGAACTCCGTGGTTACTACTGTGCGGAATGGAGCGTCGGAAGAACGAAGCAGTTCAACAACTGCCGATGAATAAGGCTAAAGCCAGCACACACGTCTGTGTCTGCTGGCTTGAGAATCGAGCTATGAACTAACTTCTAGTGCTCGTCGTAGTGGTCGCCGTGTGCGGCGTGGCGGTGGCCATCGTGGATGTAGTCGACGTGGTCGCCGTGGGGGATGGCGACGTGGCCGCAGCCCTCGCCGTGGACGTGGCCTGCGTGGTCCTCGGCGGCGACGTGCTCGGAGGTCTCACACTCGTCCCAGTGACCCTCGTGCAGGCGGTGGATGTGGCCCTCGTGGGCGTAGTCGGTGTGGTCGCCGTGCTGGAAAGCAACGTGGCCGCAGCCAGCGCCGTGGGTGTGGGGGTGAGCTTCGTGAACTGCGTGGGTCATGACGTGACTCCTTATCTTTGGTGTGCCGAAGCGGCGTTGGGGCAGGAAAGGTGGACGCCCTGCCTGCGTGTTTTCATTACATTTTCAGTAAACCCCATTTCCATTTTGTTTTCAATTGCGGGGGTAGCGATTCGGGCGTGACGGTTGTCACAGTCCAGGTGGGGGCGACGGCGAGACCTTGTGCAGGCTATGCACTAGGGTCACAGGGGTGAAGATTTCTCGTCGCCTCAAGACCCTGTCCGTCTCCGCTGCTGCTGTTCTCGTCGGCACGCTAGGGGTCGCGCCGCTCGCCAACGCTGCGGCGCCCGCTATTGCCACGCAGGGCCACATCGTTCAAACCTCCGAAGGCACGACGTGCACCATCGGCTACGTCGAAGGCAACCGTGCGTGGACGGCCGCCCACTGTGGTGTCAACGGCCAGGCTGTCTACAACGAGTATGGCTCGCACATCGGTACGCTGCGCTACTTCCGTGAGGAGGGTGCGACCGGCCAGGATATTGCCTATATACAGTTTGCGGCGGGCACGGTCTCTGGTGGCAACCCGGTCTCGGGTGACGGTATCGGATTCAAGCCAGCGGATGGCAACGGCATTTGCGTTACTGGTCGCAACTCGCCGGAGAACTGCGGCACGGTCGTGCGGCGCCCCATGCAGACGGCGGGAATTTACTCGTCGACGGAGCTCTTCAAACAGCATGGTGACTCTGGCGCGGGCGCGTACGTGAAGGGTCAGCCGGGTGTGGTGGGTATCTACTCGGGTACCGCGACGTTTATCCAGGGCGGCAAGCGTCGTGCGTACGAAGACATTGCGTACTTCCCGTCGCCGCAGGAGCGCGCCGGGCTGCCGCAGGGCTACGTGCCGCGCAAGCCTGACCTCGTGCGCCGGGCCAACACGATCCTCGACGTTCCGGCGCTCTACTTCCGCGCGTACCTCGAGCCGGCGGAGGCCATCCTCGCGCTCATCATGGGCGGTTTCAGCCCGGCGGACTTCCGTGGCCTCATGGCAACGCTCGGCATTACTGGCGTGACGATTTAGGGCGGGCTGCATGGAGGCGCTCACCCCGCGTCTTATGCAGGCGCTTAACGTTGCCACGCGTGCCCACGATGGGCACTACCGCAAGGCGACGGATATTCCGTACGCCTCGCATCTCTTTGGCGTCATGTACCTGGCGAGCAAACAGGGGCTTTCGGCAGACGTGGAGGAAGACGTGCTCATCGCATGTTTGCTGCACGACACGCTGGAGGATGTCCCGGAGAAATACACGGCCGAGCAGATGGAAGCCGATTTCGGCCCGCGGGTGCTCGACATTGTGCTGGGCGTGACGAAGGATGACACGCTGGGGGACTGGCAGGAGCGCTCGGATGCGTACCTTGCGCACTTGCGTGAGGCCGCGTATGAGTCGGTTGTCGTGTCGGCGTGCGACAAGCTGCATAACTTGAGCTCCATCCTTGCTGACCATGAGGTCCTTGGGGACGAGCTGTGGCCGCGCTTCAACTCGGGTAAGGAGCGCCAGCAGTGGTGGTACCGCGCGGTGCTCGAGGTTGTCGAGCAGCGCGCACCGGAGCTGCCCTTGCTCGTGGAGTATCGCGCGAAGGTGGCGCGGCTCGCCGCGCTCTAAACACCGTTAGAGCAGCGCGCCGAGCCGCTGGGCGGCATCGGAAAGCAAGGTGGCGTATTTATCCGCAGGGGAGGGGCGGAAGCGCTCGGCCGAGCCGGAGATGGAGAGCACGGCCATGAGCGTGCCCGCGGCGTTGAGGACGGGCGCGGAGATGGAGGCGAGGCCGGCCTCGCGTTCCTCGATGGACTCGGAGTAGCCAAGCTCGCGGGCCTTATCGACGTCGGCTTGGCTATAGAGGGCATCGGGAATCTCAATGTCCTCAAACGCCGCGATAATGCGCGCCGCGGAACCGGAGTTCAGTGGCAGCTGGCGGCCGACCGGCACGACGTTGTGGAGGCCGTGCGAGGGTTCCTTGGACGCAATGCACGTACGTGTATCGCCGGTGTGCTGATACAGCTGGATGGATTCACCGGTGGTTTCGAGCAGCTGCTCCATGATGGGGGTAGCTGCCTCGATGAGGTGGTCGCGGTTACCGGGCAGGGCGGGGCCGGCGGTCCAGTGCCCGTCTGCGGTGCGCGTCAAAATGCGGTGCGCCTGTAGTGCGGTGGCCAAACGGTGTGCGGTGGCGCGGGGCAGGCCCGTCTCTTCACACAGGTCGCTGAGCGATGAGGGGCGATTGGTGGCGGCCATCATGATGGCCACTGCTCGATCCAATACCTTAATTCCAGAAACTGCGCTATACTCTCCCATATAGTGAAATTTACGTCCCAATTAATGAGATTTCAAGTGGAGTGATTGAAATGTCGGAAAAGCTGACGCTCGCAGAGAAGGTATGGCGCGATCATATCGTGACCAAGGGTGAGAACGGCGCACCGGATCTCATCTATATCGACTTCCAGCTCCTGCACGAGGTCACCAGCCCTCAGGCCTTCGACGGCCTGCGCATGGCCGGTCGAAAGATGCGCCACCCCGAGCTTCACCTGGCCACCGAGGACCACAACGTCCCGACCATTGGGATCAAGACGGGCAACGTGCTCGAAATCAAGGACGAGACCTCCCGTACGCAGGTCTCCACGCTGCGCAAGAACTGTGAAGAGTTCGGCGTGCGCCTCCACTCGATGGGCGACGAGCAGCAGGGAATTGTCCACACTGTGGGACCGCAGCTGGGCATCACCCAGCCGGGCATGACCATCGTGTGCGGCGACTCGCACACCTCGACGCACGGTGCCTTCGGTTCCATCGCCATGGGTATCGGCACCTCCGAGGTCGAGCACGTCATGGCCACGCAAACACTCTCGCTCAAGCCGTTTAAGACGATGGCCATCGAGGTTTCCGGCGAGTTGGCTGAGGGTGTTTCCGCCAAGGACCTCATTCTGGCGATCATCGCGAAGATCGGCACCGGCGGCGGCCAGGGGCACATCATCGAGTACCGCGGCGAGGCCATTCGCAAGCTGTCCATGGAAGCCCGCATGACCATCTGCAACATGTCGATCGAGGCTGGCGCCCGTGCCGGCATGGTCGCTCCAGACGAGACGACCTTCGATTATGTCAAGGGCCGCGAGTTCGCCCCGAAGGGTGCGGACTGGGACGCCGCCGTCGAGTACTGGAAAACCCTGCCCACGGACGAGGGCGCGGAGTTTGACACCGTCGTCCACATCGACGGTTCCTCTTTGACGCCGTTCGTCACCTGGGGCACTAACCCCGGCCAGGGTGCCCCGCTTGCCGATGCCGTCCCGGACCCGGCGTCCGCACCCGACGACAACGCCAAGGCCGCCCTCGAGAAGGCGCTCACGTACATGGATCTGGAGCCGGGTACGCCACTGCGTGACATCAAGATCGACACGGTCTTCCTGGGCTCCTGCACCAACGCCCGTATTGAGGACCTCCGCGCAGCCGCTGGCGTGCTCAAGGGCCGTCACATCGCTCCGAACACCCGCATGCTGGTCGTCCCGTCCTCCGCGCTTGTCATGAAGCAGGCGGAGGAGGAAGGTCTCGATCGGATCTTCCGCGACTTCGGCGCCGAGTGGCGCACCGCCGGCTGTTCGATGTGCCTGGGTATGAACCCGGACCAGCTCAAGCCAGGCGAGCGCTCCGCGTCCACGTCGAACCGTAACTTCGAAGGCCGCCAGGGCCCGGGCGGCCGCACGCACCTCGTTTCGCCGCTCGTTGCGGCCGCGACCGCCGTGACTGGCCACCTGTCCTCGCCCGCTGATTTGCCCGCCGCCAACTAAAAGGAGAAAGCATCATGGAAAGGTTCGTTACCCACACCGGCACCGGCGTCCCGCTGCGCTACTCCAACGTCGACACGGACCAGATCATCCCGGCTGTCTACCTCAAGCGCGTCACGCGCAGCGGCTTCGACGATGGCCTCTTCGCCAACTGGCGAAAGGACGAGAACTTCATCCTCAACCAGGAACCCTTCAAGCACGGCTCCGTGCTCTTCGCTGGCCCAGACTTTGGTACCGGGTCCTCGCGTGAGCACGCCGTCTGGGCACTCAACGACTACGGCTTCAAGGCCGTGTTCTCGCCGCGCTTCGCGGACATCTTCCGCGGCAACTCCGGCAAGGCCGGCCTGCTCACCGGTATCATGAGCCAGGAAGACATCGAGCTTATCTGGAAGCAGCTGGAGGCCGGCGACACCGAGGTCACCGTCGACCTCGAGGCCCGCACCGTCACCGTGGGCGGCAACGTCTACACCTTCGAAGTGGATGATTACGTCCGCTGGCGTCTCATGGAGGGCCTCGACGACATCGGGTTGACCCTGCGCGACGAGCAAGCCATCACCGACTATGAGGCCACGCGCCCGGCGTTCAAGCCGGCGGTGCACTAGACACCGCCCGCCGTCGCGTAATATAGAGGACGGTCATGAACTGCGCCCCGTTTTCCTGACTGGGTTAATTCTAAATGGTTTGGGTCTTTGCAAGGGACTGGTTCCGATATTGCATCGGGGCCAGGTCCTTGAATTGTTCCTGCTGGCTGGTCGCGTTGTATTACGCTCAACATCGGGTCCCGCCGGCATAGGAAACATCCTTCCGTTACTTCGTGCCCTCCATCAAACCCGGGCTAGCTCAGCATACAGTGTGCGTGCCATGTAGACGCAAAAACTCTGTGTGAACAGTCTTTGCAGGTAGTCCATGAGAATCCTGTCGCGTATCTCCATTCAGCCCTGGCTGGTGCGAAGATAGGTAATATCCCCGCATAGCCCAGTGGTGCTGAGCGTGGCTTGTTGGTAGGGGTGTTGTGGAACGGTGGTAGGGCTGGATTCCGACTAGGCGGTAGGGCCGGGCAGCTGGCCTCGTCGGGGCCAGCTGCCGGGCCTCTAATCCGATCGACTACTCGTTGGCGCCATGTGTGGCGCTTGCCAGGTGTTGGCACATGTCGTAGTCGCCGAGTTCGGTGCGCTGTCCGGCCTCAACACCGAAACACCAGTCGCCCAAGTGGCATAAACACTAAATTAACGAGTTTCCCGTCCACAAAACTTGACACAGCCCAAACGAGCTGAACCGCGTCTATGTAGTGTCTGGCGGCTTAGATGGAAAGTATGATTCCGGTGATCGGAAAGCATGCGCTGCGGGGACTGCAGCGGGGGTGATTTTCTTGTAGTCGACGGGCGTCCCAGTGAGTACGGGGCGTCCGCATCGACCACGAAAGGGGTCCGTTGATGTCAACGGATTACCGCGCGATCATGCTCGCGCTTTTACACGAGTAAACTTACGCCGCAATCTCTGCGCGACTGAGATGCTCATCGAAGACAATTCGCCAAGTCCGCTCGGTCTTGGATGTCCACGGCTTCAGTGTTGATGACGTTGCCGGCTTGTCCGACGGGCAACTGGAACCAAGCGCTAAACACCCGCAACAACCAGCTCAAATGTAAAGGTGGGACACAGCCAATTATGCGAAACCCGGGCTATCAGCTATGCCGTTTTTGGAGGTAGGTTAGTAGTGCAGATTGAGGTTGACCTGGTTGGCGGCCACTTCATTGTTGAATATAAATCATAAAAGCCTTCCAAAGTGATTCAGTTCACTGTAGTATGTTGCTTGGGTCACGCAAGTGGCCAAGGTCAATTGAAGGAGGGAACGAATATGATTCCGCAGATGTCTGATATTGCGCAACAAATTCTTGAGGAAAATGTTGAGCCAGCTACCGAATCTCAGCTGGGGGATTTTGTCGACGAATACCGTATCCAGAATGCCGCGTGGGAGCACAAGAAGGATTTTTAATCTTTTACTTGTTTGTTTCCTGACGCTGGGCGGGCCCTCAGGGCCCGCCCAGCCCTTTGGGTGGAGTTTGTATGCAGTACCTGATCGACCATGGCTTGAAACTTAATTTGACAGGAAAATCTCGCGACTTTCAAACGGCGTATCGCAATACGTTCGACTGTCGTGAAGAGGGATTGGGCGATTACATTCTTATTTTGACGCGCCACGACGATTCTGAAGTCGATCAGCTGTCCTTGTCTCTGGCCGCACTGGGAATCCCGATGGTGCGGTTAAATTCTGATGATGTCAAGGCTGTTACTACAACGGAGGTGTTTATGGATGGAACCATGTCATTGAATGGTTACCATGGACGCCCACGGTTGGTGTGGCGTAGGCACTTTGCACCAGAGGGGATACCAGTGTCGCAGGGGGTTGATCAACTAGAACGAATTTATGTTCAGAATCAGGTGGAAGCGCTAGGCGATACTTTGACTGAAGTGATCGAACGCTCGATAAACGGTGATACTACTGCTCGAACGCGGCTGAATCAGCTAAGGGTAGCACGGGAATGCGGATTTGAAGTCTTATCCAGTTGGATTGGGTTGCAACCTTCGACTCCACTTGGAGCAGCTATTGCAAAGCCAATCGGAACGCATTGGGTCGAATATCCTTCACATGAATTGACGGGAGTAATGCCCAAGGTTGTTGGTGACGGTTTCTGTGCCAATCTGGAGAAAGTACCAGTTCTGCTCCAAGAATACCTTGAGATCGAGTTTGAATTACGAGTCTTTGTTGCGGGTGAAAAAATGGTCGCAGTTTCAATTTGGAACTGTGCTGATGCTAGATCCCTTTGGTTGGATAATTCGGGCCTCGAGATGCGGGAGGAAGAGTTAGATCCAAAATTGGAATCGCTTATACGAAACTATTGCGAACGAACCAAAACGGAACTTTGTGCTATCGATTTCGTTGTTAGTGATGGATACTATTATTTTTTAGAAGCCAATGTGCTTTTTGATTGGGTTTTTTATGAGCGTTTGATTGAGACGAACGTGATCTCGGAGCTGTTTTTGCATTGGATAGCAAAGGAGTTTGCCCTTGTTAATTCCTAGCAACTTTGGTTTTTTGGTGCTTCGCTCGGACGGCTTTATCTGGGATGACCCATTATATAAAGTTCAAACTCCAATTTCGGTTGAGGATTTAGACTTGCTGCGGTCTTATCAAGAGGATCGCTTACTCGGGAAGCTGCCTGATGATTCAGCGCTTGGGTACAGAAAATACGAGAAATTGGTGAATCTTAATGTACTTGTGTTAGTGAATTCGGAGCGTTTTGCTGACGAGAGTAAAGTCATGGATTCTTGGGGCCAGTTGCCTAACCTGTTGAGGAACTACGTCGCTGCGAGCAGGGTTACTTCAGGGTCGGCGCGGATTTCAAAGCAAGCCCATGACTCAGCTTTGTACGAAGATGCTGAGTATTTTGGCATTCCTAAACATTGTTGGGAACTTTCAGACGAGTGGAGCTTGGAGACTGGCCCCGCTGTTTCGTTGAGTGAACCCTTCGGGAATAGGGAGCAAGAGATTCTTTCTCAAATTTCTAGACGGCGACGTTCGGAACGTTTTTTCAACGGCCCTTATGTTCTTAGCTGGGGCCAGTTGTCCACGATTCTTCGGTTCGCCGCGGGCTATCATGACATTCCCGGGATTGGTGGGGAACATGTTCATTTTGGAACGGTTTTTCGGAACGCTCCATCTGCCGGTGGTCGAGGTTCCACCGAGGTTTTTGTGAGGATTGGCCCAGGCATCGACATTGAACCCGGCTATTATCTTTACAATCCAAGACGTGATCAACTTATTTTTCAAGCCGAAATTGACACCCCGGAAGAATGGGAAGTGGCATTGTCGGGACAGAATTGGGTGACGGATGCGCCAGTGCATCTCATATTGGCTGGTGATCCACAACTAATTTCATGGAAGTATAAGTCTCTAAATGCGTTGAAGGGGCTTCTGCTAGACATCGGTCATGTTAGTCAGTTGGTTCTACTAATGGCTGAATGCCTCGGAGTCAGAACTCGTCCTGTTGGCTTATTCCTTGAAGATCGGTTAGAGAAGATTCTTTCTATTGAGCCATCGAGGTTTGTTTTTGGTGTGATAATTGCCTTGGGAAAACCTCATTCCAAAGTTTGATTAATTAGAGCAGTGACGGCTTCTGATTGGCCCAAATTTGGGTCTGTGAATTCCGCTTTCTTAGGAAAGGAATTATTTTTGAAAACTCTCGATTTCCGCCTCTACTGGCTTTCCGATGTCCTCGCCCAAATCACCGGCGTTGCGGCCGGACTCGCGGTCCCGCTTGTCGTGTTTCGGCACACGCAGGACATGGTGGCCACGGGCATCGTGAGCACGGCCTCCGGCATCGCGTCGATGGCGGGCGCCATCGTGGGCGGGACGATCGCCGATAAGTACGCGCGCAAGCCGGTCATCATTGGCTCGAATCTCCTCGCCGGCTTTCTCGCATTCGGACTCGCGTGGACGGCGCTGCCGGGGAATTTTAGCGTCGGGCTTTTTGGCACGCTGCTGTGCGCCTTCATGTTCTGCTATTCCATCGGCCAGGCCTGCGCGGATCCGTCTCTGCCACAGCTTGTCGCCGAGGAGGATATTGCGGCGGCGCAGGGCTTCATCCAAGCTCGTATGCAATTCGCTGGGCTCATTGGCCCTCTCCTCGGCGGCGTGCTCATCGACGTTGGGGAGTGGGTGCCATTCGCGGCGGCGGGCACGGGCTGCCTCGTCGCGGGAGCGTGCTTCCTCTTCATCCGCGCCGACCTTAACCCCGAGTCGCGCGCCACGGAGAATTTCTTTGCCGCGACCGCGAAAGGTTTTGCCATCGTGGGCGCAAGCCCCGTGCTGCGATCGCTCATTACCATGCAGGTCTTCGCCAACGCGGCGCTCAGCGGCGCACTCTTCTTAGCCGTCGTGTCGCTTGAAAATGCCGGATTCACCGGCGTGGTCATCGGCATCGCGCGCTCGGCCATCGGTGTCATCGGCATCCTCGGCGCGCTGGCCACGCGCTTTATTCAGCGGACCTTAGCTTTCCGCACCCTCATGCTCGTCAACACGGGCTTCCTCGCCGCGGCGTTGGCGTGTGCGGCGCTCGTGCATGATTCGCTCGCCGTCGTCGTCCCGCTGGGCATCGCGGTGCTCTTCGCGCCGGCGGCGGGCGCAGTCATCTACGCCAAGCTCGTCGAGCTTATCGACGAACACGCCTTCGGCCGCGTGACCACCATCCAGTCGACGACGGTGACCACGCTCAGCGGTGTGTGGAACACCCCGCTCGGGTACATCACGAGCGCGTGGTCCTTCCTTGCCGGCTTCTGGGCCTGCGCGGGGCTCGCGGTGCTGGGCTTTGCCACCACCTTCTTGTTCAACTCGGCGGTGGCGCGCAGCGAGACTCGTTAACGCACCGGCAGCGGACTCGGCAGGTAGTCAGCGCCCGTGAGCTCGCCCTCGTTGAAGGAGAGCACCCACACGGAGGCCTTCTTCGCCTTGAGGTCGTCGAGGGCGTCCTGCATGAACTTAGGGTTGAGCTTGCGGATGACCGCGGGGATGGTCTCGCCCTGGCTTACGACCACGGAGACACCGCCGCGGTCGATGATCTTCTCGAAGGCCTTGAACGCGGCCTTCTTATCGTCGAGCCAGGCCTCGTCGCCGAGGAGCACGTCGCGGTGGATAGGCAGGTTAAGCTCGGCCGCGAGTGGTGCGGCGGTCTGCTCGCAACGGTCGGGCTTCGCGGAGTAGATGGCGGTGGGGTGGTAGGGCAGCAGCATGGGCACGAGCATCTCGGCCTGGCGGCGGCCTTTCTTATCCAACGGGCGCAAGTTATCGTCGCCGTGCCACTTGCTGCGCTCGTGGGCGCGAGCGTGGCGCACGTAGAGGATGCGCGTGGTCGGCGCGTGCTTCAAACGCTTCTCCGCCTTGTCGAGCACCTGCGTGTCCACCTCGTAGGTGAGCAGCTCGCGGGCTTCCTTGAAGGAGAGCCAGCGGATCTCGTCGACCTCGTCGTTCTTTTCGAACTCGCCGCCGATTACTTGGCCCATCCAGTAGTAGACGACCTTCGTACGGCCCTGCACCGGGTAGGTCACCTTGCCGATGAGCTTGCCCAGCTTGACTTCATAGCCGGTTTCTTCCCAGATTTCGCGCGCGGCGGTGGCGGTGAGGGATTCGCCCGGGTCGACCTTGCCCTTGGCCAGGGACCAGTCGTCGTAGTGCGGGCGGTGAATGACGGCGACTTCCGCGTTGTCGCGCTCGCCGCGCCAGAGCACCGCGCCGGCGGCGAGTGTCGTGCGCTTGAACTCGGCGGCGGGGTCGCGGGGAACGGCCTGGTAGCGGCCAGTGATGAGCATCTCCGAGGCCAGGTCCTTGTCGTCTTCGTGCATCTTCTTTTCAGAGACCATGCCCGTTGCTCCTCCACTAGGGTTGGGTAAATCTTTTAGCGTCTAACGCCTTCTATTTTTACTCACGCCCGGCGCGCACGCAGAACTGCCCCGCCCACGTGTCCTAGGATATGAGGGCAACGTACGTACAATGAGAGGGGAAACAATGGTCAACGTCGCGGTCATGGGCGCCGGTTCCTGGGGCACCACGCTGGCGAAGGTCTTCGCTGACGCCGGCAATGAGGTGCGCCTGTGGGTTCGCCGCCCCGAGCTCGCGGAGACCATCGCGACCACCCGCCGCAACGCGGACTACCTGCCGGACGTAGAGCTTCCGGCCGGCGTGACCCCGCTTACCGATGCCGCCGCGGCGCTCAGCGCCGCCGACGTCGTAGTCTTTGGCATTCCCTCTCAGTCCCTGCGTCCCAACCTTGAGGCGTGGGCCCCGCTCCTGCCGGAGGATGCGACACTCGTGTCCATCTCCAAGGGCGTGGAAACCGCGACCCTGAAAAGGATGAGCGAAGTCATCGTGGACGCGACGGGTGCACGGACAAGCCGGGTGGCCGTCTTGTCCGGGCCGAACCTGGCGAAGGAAATCGCGCAGGAGCAACCCGCCGCGACCGTCATCGCGTGCACGGACGAGGAGCGCGCGAAAGCCGTGCAGGAGGCCATCGCGACGTGGTACCTGCGCCCGTATACGAATGCGGACGTCGTAGGCGCGGAGGTGGGCGGCGCGTGTAAGAACGTTATCGCGCTGGCGTGCGGTATGGCCACCGGCCGGGGGCTAGGCACCAATACGCTGGCGACACTTATTACGCGAGGCCTGGCGGAAATCACGCGCCTGGGCGTCCAACTCGGCGCGGACCCGCGCACCTTCGCGGGACTCGCGGGCCTGGGCGACCTGGTCGCGACGTGCTCCTCGGAGCTGTCGCGTAACCGCACCTTCGGCTTCCGCCTGGGCCAGGGCGGCACGCTGGAGGAAGCCAAGGCCGCGACCAACGGCCAGGTCGCGGAAGGCGTGACCTCGTCCGAGTCCATTTTCCGGCTGGCGCAGGCCGTCGGCGTGGAGATGCCCATCACGCAGGCGGTCTATGGCGTGTGCCACCGCGGCGTGCCCGTATCCGACATGGTCGTGGCCCTCATGGGTCGCACCACGAAGCCGGAGTAAGATTCCACCCCATGACGAATAAGACCCGCGTCGCCGTTGTCTATGGCGGCCGCAGCACCGAACACTCCATCTCCTGCGTCTCTGCCGGCGCCATCATGGCGAACCTGGATCCGGAGCTCTACGACGTCGTGCCGGTGGGCATCACCCGTTCCGGCGCGTGGACCCCGGGTTCGCGCGAGGGCCTGAAGATTGAGGGCGAGACGCTGCCCGAGGTCGTCATGGGCGATGAGCTTACGCTCTCGCTCAACCCGGCGACGCGCGGCCAGATCCACAACGTGACGACCGGCGAGCTCTATGCCACCGTCGACGTCGTCTTCCCGGTTCTCCACGGCCCCTACGGCGAGGACGGCACCGTCCAGGGCCTGCTTGAGCTCACCGGCCTGCCCTATGTCGGCCCGGGCGTGCTCGCCTCCGCGGCCGGCATGGACAAGGAGTTCACGAAGAAGCTCGCCGTCGCCGAGGGCCTGCCCGCCACCCCCGAGGTCATCCTGCGTCGCGGCCGCTCCGAGCTTACCGAGGCCGAGAAAGCCACCCTCGGCCTGCCGGTCTTCGTCAAGCCCGCGCGCGGCGGCTCGTCCATCGGCATCTCCAAGGTCTCGGACTGGTCCGAGCTGCCCGCCGCCGTGCAACTCGCCTACGACAACGACACGCAGGGCGACCCCAAGGTCATCGTCGAGGCCGAAATCGTCGGCTCCGAGGTCGAGGTGGGTGTTCTCGAATACCCGGACGGCTCCCTGCGCGCGTCCGTGCCGGCGAAGCTCAACGGCATCGAGGACTCGGACGAGGGCTTCTACGGTTTTGAGACAAAGTACCTCGACGACGTGGTCTCCGCGCAGATTCCCGCTGACTTTGAGCCTGCGATCATCCAGCAGCTCCAGGAGCTCGCCGTCGCGACCTTCCGCGCCTGCGACTGCAAGGGCCTGTCTCGCGTCGACTTCTTCGTTACGGAGGACGGTCCGGTGCTCAACGAGATCAACACCATGCCGGGCTTTACCCCGATTTCCATGTACCCGCAGGTCTTCGCCGCGGTGGACGTGGATTACCCGACGCTGCTGCACACCCTCGTGCAAACGGCGCTTGCGCACGCGTGATGACATTTGTCATCTCGAAGTGATGACGTAACGCTCTGTTGAGCTTGCCCGCGCGCGGCGATGATAGTCAGCATGAACATCATCGACGTCCGCGGCTTTCGCGTACTTATAAGAAATTCACGGCAGTAGACAGCATAAACTTTTCCGTCGCACCGGGTGAGTGCTACGGACTGCTTGGCACCAACGGCGCGGGCAAGACCTCGACGCTCGAGGTTCTCGAAGGGCTAGCTGCCCCTTCTGCTGGCACCGTCGAGGTCCTCGGCGGCGACCCGCGTCGCGACCGCGCCACACTACGCCCGCGCATGGGCATCATGCTTCAGCGTGGCGGCCTGCCCAGCGGGCTCACGGTCCGCGAGACCATGAAGCTATGGGCGGGCACCTGCTCCAACCCCCAGCCTGCCGATGCCGTCTTGGACCAGGTTGACCTCCTCCATAAGGCCGACACGAAGGTCGGGGCGCTCTCCGGCGGCGAGCAGCGCCGCCTGGATCTCGCGTGCGCCCTGCTCGGCGGGTCTGAGCTTATCTTCCTCGACGAGCCGACCACAGGTCTTGACCCAGAGTCGCGCCGCAACGTCTGGCGCCTGCTGCGTGAGCTCAAGGAATCCGGCGTGACGATGGTTCTCACCACGCACTACCTCGAGGAGGCCGAGTACCTCTGCGACCGCCTGTGCATCTTGCACCGGGGCCGCATCGAGCTCGAGGGCACGCTCGCGGAGCTCGTCGAGACGCGCGCGTCTGAAATCGTCCTCGAGCCGGCCCTCGTGCCGGAGACCCACGCCAGCCAAGCGATCTACGAAGGGGACCGCGTCATCGTCCACACGAACAACCTGGTGACCGATACCCACGGGATCCTTGCCTGGGCACAGGACAATGGCGTGACCTACACGCATTTTGCTGCCCGCCCCGCCACCTTGGAAGACGTCTTCCTCTCTATCGCCGAAGGAGTGAAGTAAATGACCACCCTCATCTCGCCCCGCCGTGCCGTCGCCTTGTCCCGCGCAGAATCCACGCTGTTCCTTCGCAATCCCACGCTCATGGTCATGGCCCTGTTCATGCCCCCATCCATGGCGCTTATCATGTACGGCATTTATGACAGCCAAACCGGAATTGAGCCGCGGTTGGCGGCCGGGTTCGCCTCCGAGATTTTTGTCCTGGCCGCGCTCATGTTCGTGCAGTTCTACTCGGTGCTCTCCGCCATCACGGCCCGGCGCGATGAGGGCGTGCTCAAGCGCCTGCGCACCGGCGAGGCCACCGATGCCGAGATTCTCTCCGCCGTCGCCGTGCCCGGCGCGCTGATTACCATCGTGAGCACCCTGGTCGTATCAGTAGTGCTCAGCGGACTCGCTGGTGGCACGCCTACCGATGTCTTGCGGCTGGTGCTTGCCGTTGGCTTTGGACTTGCGCTCTCGACCGCATTCGCTTTCGTCACCTCCATCTACACCCGCAGCGTTGAGTCCGCACAGGTGACCTCACTGCCGGTTATGGCCATGGCGATGCTCTCCCAGTCCGGCATTCGCGAGATGATGCCCGAGCGCCTCCGTGAACTTGTTGACTACACGCCGTTCGCCGTGATTTCCGACTTCTCGCTGTCCTCCTGGACTACGGAGCCGGTCGGCATGGGGGTAGTCCAGGGCGTGCTCATTCTGCTGGTGTGGACCCTCGCCCTGGGGTACTGGGCCTATTCCTGCATGCGCTGGGACTCCCACCGCTAAAGTATCCAGACGTGAACTTCTTACCAGCCCCGGGAGCGCCGCGCTTTGTGTGGTGGTCCCGTTTGGGGCTGCACATGATCAATGCTGTGCTCGTGGTAGTCGGTGCCAGGAACTGGGGAAGCCTCACCACGCTCCCCGGTGCGGGAGCAGTCGCCGCGTTGGTCTGCACCGCGGCCACCGCCACCGTCGTCATTGAGCGCCTGCCCGAATACAACCTTGCTCCACGCCGCCCGGTCGACGCGTGGCTGCATCTTAATTACTACGGCGGCCTAGGGATCGTCGCAGGTTGCCTTGCCGTGGTCACGGTCGGCCCAGCGGAGTGGGCGCAGGCCGCCGCGGGCACGGCCGTGATTGTTGCCTCGATTATTGCCGGTTCTTCGCTGCCGCGCTTTCCGGCGGCGTGGCTCCACGCCGTGGTGCTCACCGTCATTATGTGGCTGTTCCTGGGCTCTGCCCTCGCGGCGCCTCTGTTGATTCTGCCCGCGCTGTGCTACGCCTCCGCCGTGCTTACCCTGTGGTACGTGGGCAGCCTCAAGACCTCGGAGCGCGCCCGGCACCTCGAAGCCGCGCTCAAGGTCAGCGACGAGCGCTTGCGGTTTGCCCAGGAGCTGCATGACACGCTGGGGCAGAACCTCGCCGCGCTGTCTATCAAAGCGGAGCTGGCCCGTGCACTCGTCCGCCGCGGCGACCCACGTCTCGACGAGGAGCTGGAAGAAATCCAGCGCCTCACCAAAGTCTCCATGACGGATATGCGCGCCGTCGTCGATGGCTACCGCCGTGCCTCGCTCGACACGGAGCTAGCAGGTGCCCGCCAACTGCTCGAGGCCGCTGACATTCGCGTCGCGGTTACTGGCGAGATCGCAGACGTCCCGCCGCAGCACCGCGAGCGCGCCGGATGGTTCGTGCGCGAGGCCGCGACAAACGTGCTCAAGCACGCCCGAGCCACGTACGTTGACATCGAAGTACAGCCCAACGCCATCAGCCTGCGCAACGATGGTGCCCACGGGGAGGCTGGCGAAGAAGCCGGGCTGGCCGCCCTGCGCCGCCGCGGCACGGATATCCACACCCATCACGCTAACGAGACCTTCACGGTCGAAATGAGGTTCCATGATTAAGGTCGCCATTGCGGACGACGAAGCGCTCGTCGCGCAATCCCTGGCCACGCTGCTCGGGCTCGAAGACGACATCGAGGTCGTTCGCACCGCCTGCTCGGGTCGCGAGCTCATCGATTGGTGCGCGGTGCACCCCATCGATGTGGCGGTCCTCGACTTGCAGATGCCCGGTCTCGACGGAATTGATACGGCCGCCCAGCTGTCCGATGCCGCCGTCCTCATCGTTACCTCCCATCCGCGCCCGCAGGCGCTTAAGAGGGCCCTAGCCGCAAACGTACTGGGATTCGTGCCCAAGACATCCTCGGCCGAACAGTTCGCTCTAGCGATCCGGACGGTCGCGCAGGGAAAGCGATTCCTCGACCCGGAAGTCGCGGCGCTGGCAATCTCGGCAGGCGAGTCACCGCTCACCGACAGTGAGGCGCGTGTCCTCGACGCCGCGGGTACGGGTGCCTCGGTCGCAGACATCGCCGCGCAGGTTTGTTTGGCGGCGGGCACGACGCGCAACTACCTTTCCTCGGCGATGGCAAAGACGGGCGCGCAGAACCGCTTCGAGGCTTATACCGTCGCCCGCGAGCGCGGCTGGATTTAGTTCGCGACCTGCTTCGTGGACTTTGTCAACGCGTCGCTGATGTCCACCAAGGCATCTGCGGCGACGTCCTGCGGCACGGACAACGCCACGTTGACGTCGCGGCCCAACGCGAACCACGTTGAGGCGGTCGTGCCGCCGGCCAGCGTCGTGTCCTCGAACCACGGCACGTCGTTGACCTGCTGGAGCTGCGCGCCAGCCTGGTAGCCGGGGGCGTCCTCGACGCCGCAGCGTAGCTCGATGGGCTCGCGGCCGTCCGCGGTCCAGACAAGCGTGTTCTTCGCGGTGCCCTCGGGCAGCTGGTCGAGGCGCGTGTAGTCGCCGAGCTCGCGCGGGGCGGCCTTGAGGAAGGCGGCGCATTCGCCGGGGCCAGTCTTCAGCGAGGCGAGGGCCGCGGGGAAGCGTTCCGGGGCATCACCGGTGAGCGCGCCGAGGTCAAGCCCCGTGGGCTCCTGGTCGTCGAAGGTCGTCACGGCGACGACGGGGGAGCGGTCCGCCGTGTACCACGAGGTGAGGTTCGAGCCCGGCGTCATGTCGCGGACCTTGAGCCACGTCGTGCCATCCACGTCAGTGGTGTGCGCGTACGGGGTGTACTGATAAGGCATGGGCACGCCGCAGCGCAGCGTCACCGCCTCGCCGGAGTTCGTGGACCATGCAGCCACGCCCTCGGGCACGGGGTCGGCGACGCTCGCGCGCGGGTGCCCCATGAACTTCTCGGGCAGCGCGTCGATAAGGGCGGCGCACTCCGCGGAGCCAGACTCGGGCGAGTCGACTGGCGACATGGCGACGGGGGCGCGTTCGATATTCTCGAAGACATACTTCGAGCCAAAGATGACTCCAAAGATCAGCGCCAGCGCGAGTGCAAGAGAAACGTAGATGGCGGTGCGGTTAAATAGTGGGGTCATACCCCATGAGTCTAGAGACGAAAGAAGAACGCGTGAAACTCACCCCGACGCTGGCGGAAATTGGTGAAAAGCGGGTCATCGAGGCGATCACCTCGGTAGCACCAAGCTCCATCAATGGCGATGACGCGGCAGTCCTCCACACGCCCGTTCCCAACCGTCGCACGGTGGCGACCACGGACCTCCTCGTCGAGGGACGCCACTTCCGGCTCGACTGGTCCACGCCGGAAGAAGTGGGCCACAAG
The DNA here is from genome assembly GCF_001563605.1 of Corynebacterium sp. CMW7794. NCBI lineage: Bacteria > Bacillati > Actinomycetota > Actinomycetes > Mycobacteriales > Corynebacteriaceae > Corynebacterium > Corynebacterium sp. CMW7794. Next base: position 57,863 of record NZ_KQ961723.1, on the reverse strand, counting down.
GCCATTGTCCAGAACTTCGCAGACATCGAGGCCATGGGCGCGCGTCCGGCCGCAGCCCTCCTCGGCCTCGCCGCGCCTGCCGACACCCCCATTTCCATCGTCCAAGGCATCGCGCGCGGCATCGCGGAGGCGTCCTCGCACTACAACACGGAGCTCGTGGGTGGCGACGTCACCCAGGCTGGCGAGCTCGTCGTGTCCATTACCGCCATCGGCGCGCTGGGCGGCGACCGCCAGGCGCTCACGCTCGACCGCGCGCGCCCCGGCCAACAGGTCGTCGCGCACGGCAAGATTGGTTGGTCCGCTGCCGGCCTCGCGCTGCTCGAGCGCTTCGGCCGCGCGCTGCCCGAAGAGCATTCCGAGCTCTGGCCGCTCATCGACGCCCACTGCGCGCCGTGGATTACCCCCGGCCGCGGCCAAGTCGCCCGCGCCACCGGGGTGACGGCGATGACCGATAACTCGGATGGCCTCATCCCGGACCTCAGCACCATCGCCGCGTGCTCCGGGGTAAGCATCGACCTCTTCGCCGACGCCATCAAGCCGGATCCTCTGCTCGTTCAGGCCGGCGCGCTGCTGGGCCGCGACCCGCTCGAGTGGGTCCACGCCGGCGGCGAGGACCACACGCTGCTCGCCACGACGGCCAAGCCGGCCCCCAGCGGCTTCCGCGTCATCGGCGAGGTCGTGCGCGGCGAGAGTGTGACCGTCGACGGCAGGCCGTCCCCCTATACGAAAGGCTGGGCCTCCTTCTAATGCACCCCACCTGGGAAAATATCCTTCACGACGTCCCGCGCCCCCACATCGACGGCGAGTTCCTGCCGCCCGCAGCTGACGTCTACCGCGCCTTCGACATGCCGCAGCCCGACGTCAAGGTACTCATCGTCGGCCAGGACCCGTATCCCACGCCCGGCCACGCCATGGGTCTGGCATTCTCCACCGCAGCAGGCGTGAAACCCCCGCGCTCGCTCGTCAACATCTATAAGGAACTCTACGACGACCTCGGCATCGACGCGCCGCACGACGGGGATCTGACGAAATGGACCGAGCAAGGCGTCCTGCTGCTCAACCGCGTGCTCACCACCGCGCCGGGTCAGGCGGGTGCGCACCGTCGCCAGGGCTGGGAGGCCGTGACCGAGGCCGCCATCCGCTCGCTCAACCGGAAGCCCATGGTCGCCATCCTCTGGGGCAAAGACGCCCAAGCCTGCGCGCGGTTTATCCCGGATGTCCCGCGCATCGAGTCGCCGCACCCGTCGCCGCTGTCCGCGCGCCGGGGCTTTTTCGGCTCACGGCCGTTCTCCCGTGCGAATCAACTTCTGGCGGACCAAGGTGCCGCCCCCGTGGACTGGCGCTTGTAAGATACGTGACTATGTCTCAACCGGAATCCTTAGACGCGGACGGCCTCTACCACTGGGCGCAGCGCGCCGTGGCGGAGCTCGCCCGGCACCGCGCCGATATCAACGCACTCAACGTGTTTCCGGTCCCGGACGCTGACACCGGCTCCAATATGGCGCACACCATGGAGGCTGCGCTCGCGCAGGCCGACCGTGGCGGTGACGTCGCCGAGGCCCTCGCCGTCGGCTCCGTGCGTGGCGCCCGCGGCAACTCCGGCATGGTCTTGTCCCAGGTCCTGCGCGCGCTCGCAGACTCCACCACGGACTCCCGCGTGGACGCCGCCGCGCTTGCCGATGCCCTCTCGCTCGCCGTCGAGCTCGTCGACCGCGCCATCGCCGACCCTGTCGAAGGCACCATCGTCACCGTCTTGCGCGCGTCCGCCGCTGCTGCCGATGCCGCCCTCGCCGAGGGCATAGCTCTCTACCCGCTGCTCCAGCGCGTGCTCGCCGCGGCACAGGAAGCCCTCGATGCGACGCCGTCCCAGCTGCCTGCCCTGCGCGAGGCGGGCGTCGTCGATGCCGGCGGCGCGGGCCTGCTCGTGCTGCTCGATGCGCTGCGCGCGGAGCTCGACGGCGCGCAGCTCACCGAGGCCGCCGTACCCGCCGAGTCCACCGGCGAGCTCGAAGTCATCTTCTACTTCGAAGGCGACGTCGACGCGCTCACAGCCGACATCGCGCCGCGGGGCAATTCGCTCGTCGTCGCCCGCGATGGCGAGCGCGCCGCCCGCGTGCACATTCATACGACCGAGGCCGGACCGCTCGTCGAACTCGCGTTTGCGCGCGGCGCCGTGTCGAACCTGCGCCTGGAGGCGCTGCCGGGCGTGCCGGAGGGGGCATCGGAAAGCGTGGGGCGCACGGTGTGGGCTGCGGCTCCGGCCGGTCCCTTGGCCGAGCTCTTCGCGGGCGCGGGCGCAGAGGTCGTTGAACCCGGCCGCGCCGTCGAGGCGAACCCCGGCGATATCTTCCTGGTCAACGGCTCGAAGGGCGACGCCGGGGAAGCGCGCGTCGTGCCCACAGATTCCTACGTCGCGGGCATCGCGGCGCTGTCGGTCTACGATCCCACGAACGCGGACACCGATGCCGTGGTGTCGACCATGCGCGATGCGGCGCGGTCCATGCGGGTCGTGCGCCCGGCGGCGGTGACCTTTGATGCGCTCGTCGTGGCGACGCGCCGTCTGCTCGCCGAGGGCGGGGAACAGGTGACGATCCTCTCCGCGCGCGCCGTGGACGCGACGGCGCTAACATCGAAGCTCGGGGTGGAAGTCATGGCGCTCACGGCCCCGGGGATCGAAACGGAAATCGGAGTGGAGTAGGCACATGTTGGGGTGGCGTGACGACCGGCCGTTGGCAGACGTCTTGCCTGCGGAGGCCGTAAAAACCCTGCGGAAGTCCTTTAAGTTTTCCACGTGTGGCGACCTGCTCGCGCACTATCCGCGCACATACCTGCGCGGCTCGACGGATGTCGGGGCCGGCGGGGCCATCGAGGGCGAGTACGTCACCGTCACCGCGTCCGTCGTCAACGTCACTCAGTCCGAGACGCGCACGGGCAAGCGGGTTATCAACGTGGCGCTCGACAACGGCTTCCAGGCCGCGTTCTTCGGCCAAATGTGGGTCTTCCGCGTGCTGCGGCCGGGCGCGCGCGTGATCATCGCCGGCAAGCTGAAATTTTTCCGGCATACGCCGCAGTTGCAGAACCCCAAGTTCATGCTGCTGGGCAAGGATGCGAAGAAGGCCCAGGGGACGAAGGAGTTTCGGGAGCTGGCGATGTTCGGCTCGCTCGCCGAGCTGCTCGCGGACCGGCCGTGGATTCCCATCTACCCGGCGACGGACAAGGTGAGCTCGTGGTTCCTGCTCGGTGCCATTCACCAGGTGCTCGAGTCGCTGCCGGAGATCCCGGAGCCCCTCGACTACGAGGTGCCGCTGAGCTATGACCAGGCGCTGCGCCAGGTCCACGAGCCGCCCTTCGAGGGCCCGTATATGGCCATCCACCGCTTGAAGTACAACGAGGCGTTAACGGTAGGGCTCGTCATGGCGCTGCGCCGCCGCGATGCGCTGGGCCACGTCGCCCCGGCTTTGCCGCCGCGCGAGGACGGCCTGCGCGCGGCGCTGCTGTCCTCGCTGCCGTTCGAGCTCACCCAGGGGCAGCGCGACGTGCTCGGCGAAATCTCGCACGATATCTCGCAAGTCTTCCCCATGCAACGCCTGCTCCAGGGCGAGGTCGGCTCGGGTAAGACGATGGTCGCGCTGCTTGCGATGCTTCAGGCCGCGGACTGCGGATACCAGTCCGCGCTGCTCGCGCCCACGGAGGTCCTGGCCGCGCAGCATTTCGCGTCGATTTTCGCGCAGGCTCCGGCGGGGGTCAACGTCGTGCTGCTTACCGGCTCGATGAAGACGGCGGCCAAGCGCCAGGCGTTGCTCGATATCGTCAGCGGCGAGGCCGACATCGTGATCGGAACGCACGCGATCATCCAGGACACCGTGGAGTTCTACGACCTGGGTCTCGTGGTCGTCGACGAGCAGCACCGTTTCGGCGTCGAGCAGCGCGACACGCTGCGCGGCAAGGCACAGCAGTATCCGCACATGCTCGTGATGACGGCGACGCCCATTCCGCGCACGATCGCCATGACGGTCTTTGGCGACCTGTCCGTCTCGACGCTGCGCGAGCTGCCCGGCGGACGCAAGCCCATCCAGTCCTTCGTCGTGCCGGAGTCCAACGAGGCGTGGGTCGCGCGCGGTTGGGCGCGCATCCGCGAGGAAGTCGCCAAGGGCCACCAGGCGTATATCGTGGCGCCGCGCATCGAGGAGGCCGGCGGCGTTAAAAAGCTCATGGAGGAACTTGAATTCGGGCCGCTGCGTGGGCTGCGCTTGGCGATGCTCCACGGCAAGATGTCCGATAAAGACGAGGTTATGGCCGCCTTCGCACGCGGGGAGTACGACGTGCTCGTCGCCACGACCGTCATCGAGGTCGGCGTCGACGTGCCGAATGCGACCATCATGCTCATTCGCGAGTCCGAGAACTTCGGTGTCTCCCAGCTCCACCAGCTGCGCGGCCGTGTGGGCCGTGGCGGCAACGCCTCGCTGTGTCTCTTCCACACGCTAGCCGCGCCCGGGTCGGCGTCGTTCCAGCGCGTGAACGCCATTGCTCAGACGAGCTCCGGCTTCGACTTGGCCGAGCTCGACCTCGCCAACCGCAAGGAGGGCGACATCCTGGGCACGCTGCAGTCCGGCGAGCACCGCACGCTGCGGTTGCTCAACCTGCTTACCGACGGCGAGACCATCTCGCGGGCCAGCTTCGACGCCACCGGGCTCGTGGCGCGCAACGAGCAGCTTGCGCGAGAACTCGTTGCGGAGCTCACGGAGGACGAGCAAGCGTATCTCGACAAGTCCTAGCGGAAGCCGTGCGCTAAGGTGTTACGCATGAACATTTGCGCGCCTTTTGCTGGTATCGTGCGCTACCACGTCGCCGCGGGCCAAGCCGTCGAGGCCGGGCAGGTCATCGCCACGGTCGAGGCCACGAAGCTTGAGTCTCCCGTCGCTACGCCTGGGCCCGGCGTCGTCACGTCCTTGGCACACGCGGACTTTGATGACGTCCATGGGGGAGACGTTCTGGCCGTCGTGGGGGCATTGGAAGCAGGTGCGGCATGACGCGCATTATCGCAGGCGAAGCGCGCGGACGCCGGCTCAAGGTGCCCGAGGAAGGCACCCGGCCGACCTCGGACCGTGCGCGCGAGGGCCTGTTTTCTTCGCTCACCATGCGCTGGGGCTTTGAGGGATCGCGCGTGCTCGACCTCTTTGCAGGCTCCGGCGCGTTGGGACTCGAGGCCGCCAGCCGCGGTGCCGACGAGGTCGTGCTCGTCGAGCAGTCTTCCGCTGCCGCCCGCGTCATCCGCCATAACATCGGGGTGGTCAAGCATCCAGGCGTGACGCTCAAGGAAATGAAGGTGGGCACGTATTTGGCGACGGCGCCGCGCGGGTACTTCGACATGGTGCTCGCGGACCCGCCCTATGCGTTTGATGACGTGGACGGGCTCGTGGCCGCCATTGAGCCGGTGCTTGAGGACCGCGCCATCGTGGTCATCGAGCGGCCCGTGGACTCGGCGCCGACGGTTTGGCCTGCCGGGTTTACGGAGACGGGCCAGAAGTTGAAGAAGCGCACGTTTGGTATCGCGCGCATGGATATGGCGATTTTCGACCGAAGCGAACTGAAGGCGAGCAATGACTAAGAAGGCCGTGTGCCCGGGGTCCTTTGACCCGATGACGATGGGGCACCTGGACATTTTCACCCGCGCGAGCCACCTCTTCGATGAGGTGACAGTGCTCGTGACAGGTAACCCGGATAAGCCGTCAGGGCTGTTCACGGTAGAGGAGCGCGTCGCGCTTATCCGCGAGGTCGTGCCGGAGAATATCAAGGTCGATTTCTGGTCGGGCTTGCTCGTGGACTACACCTCGGAGCACCACATCGACACGATCGTAAAGGGGCTGCGTTCCTCGCTCGACTACGAGTACGAGCTGCCCATGGCGCAGATGAACCGTCGTCTCACCGGCGTAGAGACCACTTTCTTGCTCACGGATGAGAAGTACGGCTACATCTCGTCCTCGCTGGCCAAGCAGGTCGCGCAGTTCGGCGGCGACGTCACCGGGCTCTTCCCAGAGCCCGTCCATCGAGCAGTCGTGGAAAAATTCGCGTAATGCTCGTCGCTCTGGGTGTTTTTGTCTCTATCTTCCTCGGCTCCTGTCTTCAGCGCGTGTCTGGCATGGGTATGGGACTCGTGGGCGGGCCGCTGCTCATGCTCTTGCTCGGTCCGGTGCAAGGCATCATGGTCATTAACGTGTTGGCGTGTATCAACGCGGCGATGCTCACCTACACCGCGCGCGAACGCGTGGACTGGCGCAAGTTCGGTGCCATTGCCTCCGTCATGGTCTTTGGCTCCATCCCGGCGGCGTTCCTCATTCGCTCCATCGATACCGCACCGTTGCTCGTCATCGCGGGCGCGGCGCTGCTCATCGCGCTCGGCGTGGTGACCTTTGGCAAGAAGTATGTGCCGCACCTGCACGGCCTGGGTCCCATGCTTTCGGCCGGCGTGCTGGGCGGCTTTACGAATACGCTCGCGGGCATCGCGGGCCCCGTCATCACGGTCTACGCGCAGGCGGCGCGCTGGGAGCACTCCATGTACACGGCGACGCTTCAGCCCATCTTCATGGTCGGCGGCGCCATCTCTGTGACGGCAAAACTCGTCACGGGTGCGGGATCGCTCTCACACGCCTCGTGGCTCGTATGGCCGGCGGGCATCCTGGGCATGATTCTGGGCATCGCCATCGGCACGCGCCTGGCTGGGCGCATTCCGCGCGACAAGGCGCACATGCTCTCGCTCGCCGTGGCCGCAGCGGGTGCCGCCGTGGCGATGTTCCGTGGTGTGGGTCAGCTCTAGCTGTTCGCGAATTCCTCCTCGAGCAGTTGCCTTTCTTCTTCCACCCACGCCGCTCTAAGACCCCGCGACCATCCATCTCGTTGACGGCGTTGTGATAGTGGCACGCAATCGTAAGTTTCTCCGACTCGGTCAAGCCGCGTACCTCGTCTGCGATGTCGAGCCCCGGGCCAACAGGCTGGCCAGCTTCCCCATAATGGTCGTGCACCATACACTCAAACGAACGCAGTCCTCCGGCAAGCGGAGGACTGCACATTTTTTGTGGAACCCAAAAGATACTGGGGCACAAGCTGCGCGAACGGGGTCGCGGCGGCGATAACTTTACAGCAGGGAGGACAGGAAAGACTTCGTGCGATCGTGCTGCGGGTGGTCGAAGACCTGTTCCGGAGTTCCGTGCTCGAGGACGCGGCCGCCGTCCATGAAGTAGACGGTATCGGCGACCTCGCGGGCAAAGCCCATCTCGTGAGTGACAACGAGCATGGTCATGCCGCCGGCGGCGAGGTCCTTCATGACACGCAGGACTTCGCCCACGAGCTCGGGATCGAGGGCAGAAGTCGGCTCGTCGAAGAGCATGAGCTTCGGATCCATGGCGACGGCGCGGGCAATAGCCACGCGCTGCTGCTGGCCGCCGGAGAGCTGGACGGGGTAGGCATCCGCCTTGTGGGCGAGGCCTACTTGGTCGAGGAGCTCCATGGCGCGCTTTGTGGCGGCATCGGCAGGCTGCTTTTTGACCTGGACGGGAGCCTCGATGATGTTCTCGAGGACCGTGCGGTGGCTAAAGAGGTTGAAGGACTGGAAGACCATGCCGATGTCCTGGCGCTGGCGGGCGGCTTCCTTCTCCGAGATCTCGTAGAGGACGCCGTCGCGCTCCTTGTAGCCGATGATCTCGCCGTCGATGTAGAGGCGGCCAGCGGTGACCTTCTCCAGGTGGTTGCAGCAGCGCAGGAAAGTGGACTTGCCGGAGCCGGAGGGGCCGAGGAGGACGGCAACTTCGCCGGGCTGGACGGTGAGATCGATGCCCTTCAAGACCTCGAGCTGGCCGAAGGCCTTGTGGACGTTAACCGCCTCAATCATGGGAGTAGTCATTTACTTGCCCTCCTGGGTGTCGGGGATGACGGAGATATTGCGGGGGATGGTGCCTTCGGCGTCGGCGAGGGAGGCCAGCTGGCGGGCAGTGAGCTCGCGGGTGGCGCCGCGCTCGAAGTAGCGCTCGAGGTAGTGCTGGCCAACCATGAGGATGGACGTGATGACCAGGTACCAGGTCGCGGCGACGAGGAGGAGCGGGATGGGCTCGAAAAGAGCGGCCGAGATATCCGTGGCGCGGCCAAAGATTTCGTGAGTGTAAGGGATGGCGACAACGAGAGACGATGTCTTGAGCAGAGAGATGAACTCGTTGCCGGTCGGCGGGATGATGATGCGCATGGCCTGGGGGAGGACGGTACGGCGCATGGTCATGGCCCAGCCCATGCCGAGGGCCTTGGAGGCTTCCTTCTGGCCCTCGGGGACGGAGGAGATGCCAGAGCGGACGATTTCGGACATGTACGCGGCCTCGTTAAGACCGAGGCCGAGGACGGCGAGTACAAAGGCGTTGGTCAGCACGCCCTCGAGGGAAATCTCGGCGAAGCCCAGGTTAATGGACTGGTAGAGCGCGGAGAGCAGGCCCCAGAAGACGAGCTGGACGTAGACTGGGGTGCCCCGGAAGATCCACAGGAAGACCCAGGCGACGGCGCTTAAAACCGGGTTGGGCGAGAGACGCAGGACGGCGAGGAGCACGCCGCCGACGACGCCGATGATCATCGCCAGCAAGGTAATGGCGATAGTGTGCAGCGAGGCCACTGCGATGCGCGTGTCGAAGAGGTACTGGAAGTACGTGCCCCAACCGTAGGCCTCGTTGCGGGCAGCGTCGATGATAAACCACGCGGCGAGGACGACGAGGAGGACGGCGAAGCACACGCGCCATGGATGGCGCAGCGGGCGCGCCTCGATCTTTTCAGGAGCTGAATTAGGCATTGATCGGCCTTTCGTTAATCATGGCGTGCTCGACGAGTCCTTCGTCGATGCCCCATTGGTGGAGAATCTCGGCGTAGACGCCGGTGTCGATGAGATGTTGGAGAGCCGCTGCGGCGGCGGGGCCGAGCGAGGAGTCCTTGGGAACTGCGAAGCCGTAGGGGGCGGCATCGAAAATTTCGCCGGTGGTCTCCATCTTGCCGTCCGCACGGTTGACAGCCCAGGCGGCGACAGGGGAGTCGGCAGACAGGGCGTCGGCGCGGCCGGTGAGCACGGCGAGCGCCGCGTTGTCGGCCGTGTCGTAGGACAGGATGGTGATTTCGTCCTTGCCTTGCGCGAGGCATTCCTCGTTCTTCGGGCGAACGTCGTCGGTTTCGGAGACCGTCGTGCGCTGCACAGCGACGGTCAAGCCGCAGGCATTGTTGGGATCGACCGGATTATCCGGGCGTTGGACCCACTGGATGCCGGCGTAGAGGTGGTCGATGAAGTCGTAGTTCTTACGGCGTTCCTCGTTGTCCGTAAAACCGGAGCCGCCCATATCGGTCTGCCCGGAGGAAATGGCCGGCAGGATCATGGAGAAGTCCTGCTGCACCGGCTTGAATTCGAGGCCCATGGTTTGGGCCACGGCGCGGGCGAGATCCATCTCGAAGCCCACGATGTTGCCCTCGGAGTCCTTGAATTGGAAAGGCGCGAAGGGCGGGTTGGTGCCGACGGACAGGATGCCGTCAGAGTCGGAGACCATCGCGGCGATCTCGGGGACCGCCTTGACGTCGATCTGCTGCCAGCCGTCGGGGACGGCGGGCTCGACGTTGGTCACGCAGCCTGTCAGCGCGAAAGCGCTCAGCAGAACCGCGGCCAGCGGAAGCGTGTGTTTCATATGTGCAGCCCTTGTCGAAGCTCAAAGTGGAATCCGGCCGCAATGAATGAATTGCGGTGGGATGTATTATTTCCAAATTAGCACGGGGCTGCCGAAACTAAGGGATCAGGCGCATGATTTCGCCGACGATGGAGCCGACGACCACGAAACCGAGAAGCGCGAAGGCGCCGTCGACGAGCACCTGGAGGAATTTATTGGTGGCCTCGTTGTCCGTGGGCGAGACGTTTTCGTCGAGCCACTTGATGTAGGACGAGCCCTTGAGGTTGGACTCGCTGGAGGCGTCCGACTGGGATACCTGAGACGAGGATTGGTCAGCGGCGATGGCCTGCAGCGGGGCGAGGGTGACCGTGGCGGCGGTAGCGATGGCGACGAGAGTGCGGCGCATGGAAACTCCTTGGGGTAAAGCGTCTACAGTCTGGGGTCTAACCCTAGCACCGGAGGAGGCGAACGTATGAGGACGTGGATCCTCGTTGCCCTGGGACTCGCCGCGCACGCGGCGCTGGCCGCGGGCGGATGGTTCTACTGGGACGACTTCACGCTGCAGGCGCAGGCGCGCGAGACTGGCTGGTGGGAGCTCATGTGGACGCCGCATGACGGGCACCTTATGCCGGCGGGCTGGATCGTGGTCAAGGTGCTGGCGCACGCGGCGTATCTGTCGTGGCCGGCGGCGCTGGCGGCGTTGCTCGTTCTCCAGGCAGGAGCGGCGGTGGCGGTGTTCGCAGGGTTGCGCGAGGTCGTGCGGCTCATGGATGGGCCGACGTGGCGCGTCGATACGGGGCTCGCGGTGTATTTCCTGTTGCCGGTGGGCTGGCCCGCGGCGGCGTGGTTCGCGGCGGGGCTTGCGTCGCTGCCGGTGCAGGCGGGCCTGGGCCTGGCGATGTGGGCCGCAGCGCGGTGGGTGCGCACGGGCCGGGAACTGTGGATCGTGCCCGCGGCCGTACTGGGTGCGGCGGCGTTCTCGGAGAAGGCCTTGCTTATCGCGCCGGTGGTGGTCGCGGTTCTGCTGCTCGCGCGGCGGCCGTGGTGGCCCGTGGCCGTGGCCGGCGGCGTGCCGACGCTTGTGTGGGGCGCGCTCTACCTGTGGCTCGTGCGCCGGGAGACAGAGCCGGTGGGCGGACTGCTGGGCTTCGTGGCGGAAGGCTACCTGCGGGCGGCCGTGCCGGGCATAAGTGGGACCGCTTGGCAGTGGCAGCGCTGGCATCCGGGCCCGCCGTTCCTTGATGCTGCGTGGTGGTCCCTCGCGGCGGGTGTCGCGGTACTCGCTTACGCCGCGTGGCGGCTGCGCCGCTGGGCGTTGCTGCCGCTGCTTTATCCGATCGTGCCGCTCGTGGCGCTCTACCTCGCGCGTTCGAATGCAGAGGCAGGCGTAGAGCAGGCCATGGCGCTGCGCCAGTTCGCGGAAGGCGCGGTGGTCGCGGCGTTCGCGGTGGCGGCGGGCTGGCGGCCGGTCCGCCATGCGGCGTACAAAACGGTGCACAAAGCGGTGGGGGCGGTGCTCGCGGCGAGCGCGCTCGTGGGCCTCGTGGCCTTCGGCGCGCGGTGGTGGGACCAGCCCGCCCGCGAGTATGTGGGCACCCTGCGCGCGGCCGAAGGCCCGGTCCTCAACCAGGACGTGGATTGGGATGTGCTCAGCCCGGCGGTCGCGCCGTACAACACGGTGGCGGCCCTGGCTCCGGAGAAGGTGGCGCCGGCCGTCGAGCGGCTCCAGCGCGTCCAGCCTGATGGGACGGTGAGGGATGTGGAGATGTGGAATATGAGGGCAACGGAAAGCTCCTGCGCGGGGGAGCTGGCCCTCGATGGGCCCTTGATGGACCGCGAGTGGACGGTGCGTCTGAATTATCTCGCGCCTGCGGAGGGGGACATCGCGGTGGCGCTGGACGGCGCGGCCACGACCTTCACGGGGAAGGAGGGTCTGCACCAGGTGTATCTGCACGTCACCGGCGGCGGCTCAACCCTGCGGGTGAGCGCGCCGGCGGGCACGTGCTTCGGCGTGAGCCAGATTGGGCTTTAATTCTTCGCCATGCGGCGGTCGATGAGGATGAAAGCACCGACGATGGCGATACCCGCCGCCATGGCGAGCACAATGCTTCCGATGCCCGCATCCTGGCCTTCGCCGAAGGGCCACAGCGCGCGCAGGGAGCCGAGCATAAAGCCGGACATCGCCATCAGCGTCGGCGCGCGGTGGTTATCGAGCAGGTAATTGAGGAGCTTGACGAAGCCCGCGAGGCCGCACAACGCGCCCGCCATGAAGACAAGCAACGTGGGAATGTGGCGGTCCGAGACTGCGCCGATGATGGGGGCGTAGAGGCCCATCGTAAGCAGGATGAGCGAGCCGGATACGCCCGGCAGGATGAGCGCGCACACCGCGATGGCGGCGGCGAAGAAGACGATGATGAGGCTCGGGTCCTCGTGCGGGGCGGAGGTGAAGCCGGTGACGAAGAAAGTGGCGACGGCCGCGACGATGAGCGCAATCCAGCCCGAGGGCTTCTTCTTTTCTTCCGCGCCGAGCATGGACAGCGGCACGATAACGGAGATGGCGACCATGCCGAAGAAGAGCGCGTTGGACACCGACACCTGGGACTCGACGAAATTGTGGAGGATCGTGGAGAACCCAAAGACGGCGGCGAGCATGCCCACTGCGACCGAGATGAGGAAGCCCCACTCGATTTTCTTGAACTTGCACGAGAAAATGAAGTTGGCGTTGTGCAGGGCGCGCTCGTAGATGCCGACGATGAGCGCCACCGTGCCGCCCGAAATGCCCGGGACGAGCTCGGCCATGCCGATGAGAGCGCCGCGCACGGCGTTGAGTATGTAATGCATGCGCCTCAAGATATAGGGGACAGGTGCACGAAGGGGACTGCCGCGCGGGTGAGTACTGGTGAAACCACCAGGGCGATCTGAAATGCTGCGTCGCGCGGATCCGGTCAGCGCAACCGTGGAGGAGGCGCCGTCTGCTCGTCCTTTGCGTTGATGATAACCGAGCGTACACGGGCTGATATTTCTCCCCAGCGGTTCGCTGGCGGGAGGATTTCTTGGGACATTGAGTCGATTCGTGCGCTATGCATGCACAATCGCCGGCCAGAAATTTCTCTGACCGGCGATGATTGTGCCCCTGGTGAGACTCGAACTCACACTGAACGGGTTTTGAATCCGTTGCCTCTGCCAATTGGGCTACAGGGGCGCACGCGTCCTTCAACGCTGGGACATACTTTAGCGGAATCCAATCCTTGCGTCCTAATCGGTACACCCATCCGGCGAGCAGCGGCCCATGGCCTCTAGGATGGGCCAGGTGACTGACTCAACGACGCCTCGCCTTTTGCTCATCGACGGCCACTCCATGGCTTTCCGCGCGTTCTACGCGCTGCCGGCGGAGAACTTCTCTACGACTGGCGGCCAGCACACCAACGCGGTCTACGGATTTTTGTCCATGCTGGCCAATATCGTGGCCGAGGAGAAACCGGATTCTATGGCCGTGGCCTTCGACGTGGGACGCAAGACGTTCCGCACGGAGATGTTCCCGGAGTACAAGGCGCAGCGCGAGGCCGCGCCGGAGGAGTTCCGCGGCCAGGTTGAGCTCATCCGTGAGGTCCTGCAGACGCTGGGCATTACGACGCTCTCGCGCGAGAACTTTGAGGCCGACGACATCGTGGCCACGCTCGCAACGGAGGCGACGAACTACGACACACTCATCGTCACCGGCGACCGTGACTACCTGCAGCTCGTCAACGACACGACGACGGTGCTCTATCCTATGCGCGGCGTGTCGACGCTGCATCGCTTTACGCCCGCCGCGGTGGAGGAGAAGTACCAGCTCACCCCGGCGCAATACCCGGACTTCGCGGCGCTGCGCGGCGACCCGTCGGATAACCTGCCGGGCGTGCCTAAGGTCGGCGAGAAGACCGCCACCAAGTGGATCCTCCAGTACGGTTCGCTCGACGAGCTCGTCGCCCACGCGGACGAGATTAAGGGCGTGGCGGGCCAGAACTTCCGCGACCGCATCGAGCAGGTGAAGATGAACCGCACGCTCACGCAGATGATCACGGACATGGACCTTGAGGTCGGCCCGGACGATCTCGCATTTAGGGGCGCGGCTGTCGCCGAGGTCGCCGCGAAGTTCGATGAGCTCGAGTTCGGTACTAACCTGCGTGAGCGCGTGTTGGCCGCTATCCCCAACGACGGCGGCAGCGCGCCGGAGGCGCAGCCGGCCGACGCGCCGACAGTGACTGTGGATGAGCTCAACCCCGGCGAACTGGCCAGCTGGCTCACCGGCTCCGCCGGCGAGCGAAAGAGTGGAGTCGCCGTCTACATCCAAGGCAACGGTCAGCCCGGTCGTGGCGATGCGTCGGCCCTTGCGCTCGTCGATGCGGAACATCACGGCATCCAGCTCGAGCTCGCGGACTTGGATGCCGCGGACGATAAGGCGCTCAAGGCCTGGCTTGAAGACGAAGAAGCGCAGAAGTATCTGCACGACTCCAAGGCGGCGTACCACATGCTGCTGGGCCGCGGCATTGAACTGGCGGGCGTCGCGCACGACACGGCGCTGGCCGCGTACCTGCTGCGCCCGGGTCAACGCACTTACGAGCTCTCGGACGTGTACCAGCGCCACCTGCAGCGCACGTTGGGCACGCCCAGCGATCAACTCTCGCTGCTAGAGGACACCTCGCTCGTCGATTCGGCGCTCGCCATCGCGGAGCTGGCCGTGGCGCTCACGGCGGACCTCGAGGAGATCGACTCGCTCGAACTCTACGCCGACCTCGAGCTGCCGCTCGCGGGCATCCTCGCGCGCATGGAGGCCACCGGCATCGCGGTGGACATGAGTCGCCTGGAGGACCAACTCGAGCTCTTTGCCGAGCAGGTCGCGCAGCAGGAGCAGGCCGCGCGCGAGATTGCTGAAGACGACAAGCTCAACCTCAATTCGCCCAAGCAGCTTCAGGTCGTCCTCTTCGAGACGCTCGATCTGCCGAAGACGAAGAAGACAAAGACCGGCTACTCCACGGCCGCGAAGGAAATCGAGCAGCTTGCCGCGGAGCACCCGCATCCGTTCCTCGACCACCTCCTCGCGCACCGCGAGTACCAAAAGCTCAAGGTCACCCTCGAGGGCCTTATCAAGACGGTGCAGCCGGACGGGCGCATTCACACGACGTTCAACCAGACAGTTGCCTCGACCGGTCGACTCTCGTCCGCCGAGCCGAACCTGCAGAATATCCCGGTGCGTACTGAAGCGGGTCGCAAGATTCGCTCCGCCTTCGTCGTCGGCGAGGGCTACGAGACGCTGCTTACTGCGGATTATTCACAGATCGAGATGCGCGTCATGGCTCACCTGTCGGACGACCCGGGGCTCATCGAGGCTTACCGCGAGGGCGAGGACCTCCACAATTACGTCGGTTCGAAGGTCTTCGACGTCCCCGTCGACGAGGTCACGCCCGAGCTGCGCCGCCGCGTCAAGGCTATGTCCTATGGTCTCGTCTACGGTTTGTCCGCCTTCGGCCTGTCCCAGCAGCTGGGCATCCCGGCTGGCGAGGCGAGGACCATCATGGAGGCGTACTTCGACCGCTTCGGCGGCGTGAAGCGCTACCTCTCCGAGGTCGTCGAGCAGGCCCGCAAGGACGGCTACACCGCGACCATTTTCGGCCGCCGCCGCTACCTGCCGGAGCTCAACTCGGATAACCGCCTGGCCCGTGAGAACGCCGAGCGCGCCGCGCTCAACGCGCCGATTCAGGGCACGGCGGCGGACATTATCAAGATCGCTATGATCCGCGTCGACCGTGCGCTGCGCGGCATGAAGTCCCGCGTGTTGCTGCAGGTTCACGACGAATTGGTCGTCGAGGTCGCGCCGGGCGAGCGCGACGAGGTCAAGGCCATCCTCGAGCGCGAGATGGATTCCGCCATCGAGCTCAAGGTTCCGCTCGAGGTCTCCACCGGCGAGGGCACGGACTGGGATGCCGCAGGCCACTAACCGCGCGCTCGGCCGCGCCCGCCTCGCCACCCAAGGCCTAAGCACTCGCCGTTGGGCCTCGCCTGCCGATGCCGCCTCCGCCTTCGGTCTCATGCAAGGCCAAGACGTCGCCTCGGCGTTGCTCTCGCTGGAGCTGCGTGGCGGTCAGCTCACCGATGCGGACTGGGCCGAGCTGGTGCGCGGTTATCCCATGCGCAACACGTTGTTCGTGGGGACGCGCGCGGACATGGGCTGGATGACGGACCTCTGCGCGCGGCCGTTCAAGGAACACGTCGGGCAATTCCGCGACGTCCTCGAAGAGATTCCGGAATCCGGTTTTAGCCGCGCCGAGTTTAAGGCCCTGGCCACGCGCCTTCATCCGGAGCTGCCGCAGTACCGGGTGCTGCGCACGCTCATGGAGGAAAACCTCGTCTATTACACGGGGCGGGAGCAGCTCGTCACGCGGTTGCGCCTGCCGGGTCTCGCCGAGGTCTTCGGCGAGACGGAGGCCGCGCGCCGGGCGGCCGTCACGGAGCTCGCCACGCGCTACTTCCGGACGCATGCGCCGGCGACGCTCGATGACTTCGCGTGGTGGTCGAAGCTACCCAAGCGCACCATCGCCGCGGCCGCGCGCGACCTGCCGGATGACCTCGAAGTGCGTGATGGTCAGGTCATCGCCCTTGACGCGCCCGCACCCACTCCGCGCACGGCCTTCCTTCTCGGTGGTTTCGACGAATACATCCTTGGCTACCAGGACCGTCTCTTCGCGAGGGACGTGCAGACTCACGAGGTCCTCGTGCCCGGCAACCGCGGGGTGTTCCGTCGGCCCGTCGTCGTCGACGGCCAGGTGCGCGGCATGTGGACGAAGGCAGGCATCGAGGACCGTGGCATCCCGGCTTACGCGCAGCCGAAGCTCCGCCGCGCCTTTAAAGCACTCTAGGAGTGTCGTTCGACCATCGCGCCCGCGAGCAGGTCGAAGGGAGTCTGGCCCACGGCAAGCACGCTGAGCGCCAGGACCGCGACAATGATCTCGGTCGTGTACTGCGCCCAGCCCGCGCCGGTGAGGGTGAGCAGCGGCAGGAGGAGGTATGCGTTGCGCAGCGCCGCGCCCACGACGCCGCGGCGTGTTGCGAGGATCTCGAGTCGCAGAGACCACTTGCCTAGCGAGGTGTTCTTCCACCCCTCGAGGCCTACGCGGTAGGCGAAGAAGACCAGGGGAGTGAGCAGCGCCTCGACGTTGAAGGCCGGGTCGGCGAGTGCAAGCCAGGCCGCGCGCACCGCGATGACAACGACGGCGACGAGGAGGCCGTCGATCCACCACGCCAGTCCGCGGCGCACGAGCAAGAGGGCATTATCACGCATGGTGGATAAGCCTAGCGTTTCTCGTTCACGCAGCAGAAGATGGCGGTTCCGGGGAAGATCTCCCCGCGCAGCGGCGACCACTGGCCCCACGTCGTGGTGAGATGCTCGGGCCACTCCGGCTCGATGAGGTCCACGATGCGGAACGACCCGTCGGTCTGGAGGGCACGCAGCCACTGGCCCATGGTGCGGTGGAACTCGGCGTAGGTGAGCTCGCCGTCGGGCGAGTGCTCGAGGTAGGCGCCGTCGAAGTAACTCATCTCGGCGGTAAGCGCCTGCGGGTCGTCCGGGAAAATCCAACGCATGGGGTGGGGGACTGCGGCGACGAAGCGGCCTGCGGGGCGCAGGACGCGGGCGGCATCGGCAAGCGCAGCGTCGAGATTTTCAATAAAGGGGAGCGCGCCGAAGGCGGAGAAGACAACGTCGAAGGTGTTGTCGGCGAAGGGGAGGACGAGCGCGTCGGCCTGGACGAGGGGAGCGCCTTCCGGGGCACGGTCCAACATGGCGCGCGAGATATCCATGCCGATGGCGTAGGCGCCCTCGCCACGCAACCATGCGGTACACGGCGCGGAACCGCAGCCGAGCTCCAGGACGCGCTTGCCTCGGACGTCGCCTAACAGGTGGGCGTCGCGCTCGTGCAGCATCTCCGGGCACCAATAGAAACTTGAGAGATACTCAGGATGTTCCGAGTGGTATCGGGCGGCGTCCTGGTCCCAAAATGTCCGATTTGCCTGCGATGACGTCCGAATAGGCATTGTTTCTCCGATTGTTATTGTCGCGAGCCGCGCTGGCCGCGCGTAGCGTCGATTGTGTGCGGTGGGCGCGTCACCATTGTGTAGTGAGCTGCGAGTATGTAAGATGTTAAAGGCGTGTCTATGCCGCGCGCGCTTCCCGGCTACCGTAGGAGAGTCTCGAAGGGTGCAGCGACGGGATCAAAACCATCCTCCAACTAGTGCAGCTTTGCGCTGGTCGCGGGACGTTTTGAGATGACACGTAAATGTCCATTTACGACCTCCTACACCACATTCGGAGCATTTCTTACATGCCTACTTCTAACACCCCTCAGGTTGCGATCAACGATATCGGAACCGCTGAGGACTTCCTCGCCGCCGTCGACGCGACCATCAAGTACTTCAACGATGGTGACATCGTTGAGGGCACCGTCGTCAAGGTCGACCACGACGAGGTTCTGCTTGACATCGGATACAAGACCGAGGGCGTTATCCCGTCCCGCGAGCTGTCCATCAAGCACGACGTTGACCCGGACGAGGTCGTCGAGGTCGGTGACACCATCGACGCACTTGTTCTTACCAAGGAGGACAAGGAAGGCCGCCTGATCCTGTCCAAGAAGCGTGCTCAGTACGAGCGTGCCTGGGGCGCTATCGAGGATCTGCAGGCCAAGGACGAGCCGGTTACCGGTACCGTCATCGAGGTCGTCAAGGGCGGCCTCATCCTCGACATCGGCCTGCGCGGCTTCCTGCCGGCATCGCTCGTCGAGATGCGTCGCGTCCGCGACCTGGAGCCGTACATCGGCCAGGAGCTGGAAGCCAAGATCATCGAGCTCGACAAGCAGCGTAACAACGTTGTTCTGTCCCGCCGTGCATACCTCGAGCAGACCCAGTCTGAGGTCCGCTCCGAGTTCCTGCACCAGCTGCAGAAGGGCCAGGTCCGCAAGGGCGTCGTGTCCTCCATCGTCAACTTCGGCGCCTTCGTCGATCTCGGCGGTGTCGACGGCCTGGTTCACGTTTCCGAGCTGTCCTGGAAGCACATCGACCACCCGTCTGAGGTCGTCACCGTCGGCGACGAGGTCACTGTTGAGGTTCTCGACGTCGATCTCGACCGCGAGCGCGTCTCCCTGTCCCTGAAGGCTACCCAGGAAGATCCGTGGCGCGTCTTCGCCCGCACCCACGCTGTGGGCCAGATCGTCCCGGGCAAGGTCACCAAGCTCGTTCCGTTCGGTGCGTTCGTTCGCGTCGAAGAGGGCATCGAGGGCCTCGTTCACATCTCCGAGCTGGCTCAGCGCCACGTGGAGGTTCCGGACCAGGTCGTCACCGTTGGCCAGGAAGTCATGGTCAAGGTCATCGACATCGATCTCGAGCGTCGTCGTATCTCCCTGTCTGTTAAGCAGGCAGACGAGGACTACACCGACGAGTTCGATCCGTCGAAGTACGGCATGGCCGACTCCTACGACGAGCAGGGCAACTACGTCTTCCCCGAGGGCTTCGATCCGGAGACCAACGAGTGGAAGGAAGGCTTCGACGAGCAGCGTCAGGCTTGGGAGGCTCGCTACGCCGAGTCCGAGCGTCGCTTCAACCTGCACACCGCTCAGATCGAGCGCAACCGTGCAGCTGCCGCCGAGGCTGCCCAGCAGTCCGAGGCTTCGAACTACTCCTCCGAGTCCGCCGATGCAGCTCCGGCATCGAACGACAACGAGACTCACGGTTCGCTGGCTTCCGATGAGCAGCTCGCTGCTCTGCGCGACAAGCTCGCTGGCAACTAAAGGCTTTACGCCTTTCGCTCGTGCCGGTGTCTAACGCACCGTGCATGAACGAGGCCGCCGTCTGATTGAGGAATCAATCAGGCGGCGGCCTTCGCGCGTCTTGCTATGGCTCGCCACGCGTGAGAAATGCAACGCGCTGCTGTGATCTTTAAGACGCCCACGCGGGGCATAGGCACGTTTGTTCAATAGTGACCTTGCCTTTTGTCTCTGTTAAGTGTGCGTTAAGGCACAATCGGGCGTCTACGGTCTTTTGATCATGCCCGGATTAGAGTAATCTTCACAATGATATAGCCGCACACTGAGTGGTTATCACCATACGTCTCAATGAAGAGGAGTACGCCGTGGCATCGACCAAAGATACCGCGCAGCACATCATCAAAAATATTGGTGGCGCTGACAACATTACGTCTCTGACGCACTGCGCAACGCGCTTGCGTTTTCAGCTTGCTGACCCATCCAAGATTGACGAGAAGACTCTCGAATCTGACAAAGCCGTTCTCGGCACCGTGCACCAAGGCGAGCACGGATACCAGGTCGTCATGGGCGGCGGCGTCGCTGACTACTATCAGGCAATCATTAAGGAGCCAGGCATCGATCCGTCGGGCGAGCACAAGGGCAACGCACGCGGCCCGAAGATCGGTGCCGACGGCAAGAAGGAGTACGGCGGCATCCGCAAGACCGGGTGGGTCGACTACTGCTTCGAGTTCCTGTCTGACACCTTCCGCCCCATCCTGTGGGCGCTGCTCGGTGCCTCGCTGATTATCACCTTGCTCATTCTGGCCGATACTTTCGGCCTGCAGGACTTCCGCGCCGACATGGAAGACCAGCCGGCGGGCTACCAGCTCATGCATGCGATGTGGAGGTCAGTCTTCTACTTCCTGCCCATCATGATTGGCGCCACGGCGTCGAAGAAGCTGGGCGCGAACGAGTGGGTTGGCGCTGCTATTCCGGCCGCGTTGCTCACCCCGGAATTCATGGGTCTGTCCAATATCGCAGAGACGACCACGTTCCTGGGTGGCGACGCACAGAAGGTCGAGATCTTCGGCCTGCCGCTCATTCTCAACGACTACTCGTCCCAGGTCTTCCCGCCGCTGCTCGCTGCTATCGGTCTGTATTGGGTGGAAAAGGGCCTGAAGAAGATCATCCCGAGCTCTCTGCACATGGTGTTCGTGCCGTTCTTCTCCCTGCTCATCATGATCCCGCTCACGGCCTTCCTGCTCGGCCCGTTCGGCATTGGTATCGGCAACGGCATCTCCAACTTCCTGGCCGCCGTCAATAATTTCTCGCCGTTCGTCCTCGCTATCGTCATTCCGCTGCTGTACCCGTTCCTCGTCCCGCTTGGCCTGCACTGGCCGCTCAACGCGATTATGGTGCAAAACCTCGCCACCCTGGGTTACGACTTCATTCAGGGTCCGATGGGTGCCTGGAACTTTGCCTGCTTCGGTCTCGTCGCCGGCGTCCTCGTTGTCTCCATCAAGGAGCACAACAAGGCCATGCGCCAGGTCGCCACGGGTGGCCTCGCCGCAGGTCTGCTTGGTGGTGTTTCCGAGCCGTCCCTGTACGGTATCGTTCTGCGCTTTAAGAAGACCTACCCGCGCTTGCTGCCGGGCTGCTTCGCTGGCGGTGTCGTCATGGGTATCTTCAACATTAAGGCCAACGCCTTCGTCTTTACCTCGCTGCTTACTATCCCGGCCATGACCCCGGCTCTGGGTTACCTGCTCGGTGTCGCCGTCGCATTCTTCGTGTCCTTCTTCCTCGTCCTCTTCTTCGACTACCGTTCCCCGGAGGAGCGCGACGAAATCCGCGCCCAGATTGCGGCCGAGCGCGAGGCTGAGGGCAAGGAGCCGGTCGAGGTTGTCACTCCGGCTGCCGATGCCGCCCCTGCCGCAGCCGCCGCTGCAGCCCCGGCCGCCGTAGCCGTTGCCGCTCCGGCTTCCGAGGCCATCAAGCTCGACTCGCCGCTCGAAGGCGAAGCTGTAGAACTGTCCGAGGTTCCGGACCCAATTTTTGCTGGCGCCAAGCTCGGCGAGGGCATGGCCATCAAGCCGACCGGCAACACGGTCTACGCACCGGCTGACGGCAAGATCCTCACGGTCCAGAAGTCTGGCCACGCGGTCGGCCTGAGCCTCGATAACGGCGTCCAGCTGCTCATCCACGTCGGTCTCGACACCGTCGAGCTGGCCGGCGAGGGATTTACCGTCCACGTCGAGAAGAAGCAGCGCGTCTCTGCAGGCGACAAACTCATCACCTTCGACCATGAGTTCATCGAGTCCAAGGGCTACAACCTCATCACCCCGGTTGTCGTCACGAATACCTCCAAGTTCTTCTCCATCGAGGGCAAGGCCGGCGCGGTGACCCCGTCTGACCAGCTGCTCACGGTCACGCCGAAGACAAAGTCCGAAGAGTAATCAGCTCGCTTCGCCGCCGCGCTCGTCGCGGCGGCGTTCGCGTTTTTCCTGCCGGTGGCCCGCAGCTGTCGTAGGCTTGAACACCATGAAGCTCATTGGACTCACTGGCGGTATTGGCAGCGGCAAGTCGACGGTCGCGAGGCTGCTCGCGGAACGCGGGTGGAGCGTCGTGGACGCTGACCAGATAGCGCGCGAGATCGTGGAACCGGGGGAGCCGGCCCTCGCGGAACTCGTGGAGGCCTTCGGTGCAGACATCCTCGACGAGGCGGGCACGCTTCAGCGTGCCGAGCTCGCCCGCCGCGCCTTCGTCGACGCTGAGCACACTGCGAAACTCAACGCTATTACCCACCCGCGCATCCAGGAGCGCACACAGGAGCGCTTCGCCGAGGCGCGCGTCGCCGGCGTGGAGTACTGCGTCTACGATATGCCGCTGCTCGTGGACAATGGGCTCGATAGGGACATGGACGAGGTCCTTGTGGTCAACGTCGACGTGGAGGAGCGCGTGCGGCGTCTCGTCGCCCACCGCGGACTCGACGAGGCCGACGCCCGCCGCCGCATCGCGCAGCAGGTGCCCGACGAGGTGCGCCTGGCCGCGGCGACCTACGTCATCGACAACAACGGCGTGCTCGAGGACTTGGCACTCCAGGTCGATCGCGTCGCCGCCGCCATCGAGAAGGCCGAGTAACGCACCCGCATTGCTGCCCGACGAGTCTCGCTGCCGCGGCCGATCCTTGTCCCCTCCGCTGCGAAAAATGCGGCAACCGCGCGCCTCAGTCCGAGGACCGGCGGCGTGCGGTGTGCGCGTGAAGAAGCGAAGAAAGGCTACTTGTCTTCAGCGACGACGTCGCCGACGACCTTGACGCTGATATCCGCCGATGGGTTGTTCACGGCGTAATCGAGGTCGGTACGCATGACGTAGGTGTTGTAGTCGCCCCACGTCGACAGGACGTAGTAGAGGTTCTGGTCGTCGAGCTTCGGCAGAATGAAACCGCCGTAGAGCTGCGGGACATCGTGGCCGGAGATGAGCTCACGCGGCGCGGACCATTCGCCCTCGGGCGTATCGGCGGTGCGCATGACGAGTGCGTACTTGGCGGAGTCTAAGTACAGCGCCACGTACTTGTTGATGTACTTGTTGTAGACAACGGACATCTCGCCGAGCTTGCCAGGGTTCGAAGGACCGAAGACCGGCTCCAGGTCGCGGCGATCGGAGCTCCAGCTGTGGCCGTCCCAGTACTCGAAAGCAGACTCGGACGGGAACTCGCTTTCCTTGGCGCGGGAGAGATACGCGGTGCCCGCGCGGCCGTTCGGGGTGGAGTAGCGGTAGACGTAGCCGTCCTTGTCCGGGGTCTGGAGGAACGCGGACATCTGGAGCTTCTCGTTGCCGGTGTCGTAGCCCTTGCGGCCCGGCAGGATGATGTCGTTTGTGGCGTGCTCGTTGACGCGGGTGGAGTCACCGACGACGGACCAGGTGCGGCCGTCGTCCGTGGATTTCATGGTCGCAGCGTAGTTGGTGACCCACGGTGCATCTTTCGGCCATTTCTTGACGGACATGTAGTCGATGTAGTGGGTGCCGTTGATTTCGATGCCGGCGGTGGGGATGGTGGTGTGCTCGACGCCTGGGTTCTTCTCCGAGGAGATGAACTCGCGGGCCGTGCCGGAGCTCTGCCAGCCGTCGGAGGTGAGCGCCTGGTGGAGGCTCACGCCGTCGCCGTAGTTGAAGTCGCGGGTGCGCAGCAAGACATTGGAGCGCCAGCCGTTGCCCGAGCCGCTGCAGGAGAAGGTGTCGCCAAAGGCGAGGTACATGCGCGGCGTATTTTCTTCCGAGTTATCGAGGTAGGCGATGCCCAAGTCCGTGCTTGTGATACCCCACTTGCGGTCCGTGCGGTCCGGAGAGGAGGGGCCGGTGAGGAAGTGCATGGAGCGCGTTGGGCCCTCAGCCGTGATGAGCTGCTTGGCGACGCCCGTGGACGTTGCTTGCTTGACGGCGTCGGCCTGGGCGGGGCTGAGCGAGGAACCGCCGAAAGAGGAGCCGGCGAAGGAACCGAGGAGATCGGCAGCAGCATTGGCCTTGGGGCTTCCCACCTGGGAGGTGGACTGGGACGTGCACTGCTCCGCCTGCGCGACCGGAGTGGGTGCAAGGGTAGTAAACGGCAAGATGGCAATCGCTGCCGCGGTCGTAGACAGCTTGAGGAGAGAGGACTTCTTCATGGAGCCTTAGTCTAAACGTTTTGCGGCGCGAATGTTCATGTTGCCGCTGTGAGTTGTTCGCTGTGAGTTGTTCATTGTGGGGGATGAAGGTCCAGGGCCAGAGGAACGTGGGATTGTGGGCTTTTCAATAATCACACGGCCGTCGAGCTGCTCTCCGCCCTGCGCACCGGGACCTTTTGCCTCGCGGACTTTCGGCGCTCGTGCGTGCCGGTGGGTGAGGCGGCATCGGAAAGCAGGTGCATGGATGGGGAAGTCGAGGCCTGTGTGGCGCTCGGGGCGCACGCGAGCCAGCCGGTGGCGGATCGACGCCGTGTGGGAAGCCACAGGCGAGGCGGAGCGCTGGCCGCGGGCGATGCTATCGGCTAAGCCTGAAGGTGCGCGGGCGCTAGACTGGGCGGCATGGCTTTTGCTGCTGAACACCCCCTGCTTCCCGAATCCGAGCACCGCGTCGTTGGCGACATCGAGCGCAGAGAGAAGAAATTCGAGGTCGTCTCCGAATACAACCCGTCGGGCGACCAGCCCGCGGCGATTGCGGAGCTCGACGAGCGCCTGAGCCGCGGCGAGCGCGACGTCGTCCTCATGGGTGCGACCGGTACCGGTAAGTCGGCGACGGCCGCGTGGCTCATCGAGAAGCAGCAGCGCCCGACGCTCATCATGGCGCCGAATAAGACGCTCGCCGCGCAGCTGGCCAACGAACTGCGCCAGTTGCTACCGAATAACGCGGTGGAGTACTTCGTCTCGTACTACGACTACTACCAGCCGGAGGCGTATATCGCGCAGACGGATACCTACATCGAGAAGGACTCTTCGATTAATGAGGACGTGGAGCGTCTGCGCCACTCGGCGACCTCGGCGCTGCTTTCGCGGCGTGACGTCGTGGTCGTCTCCTCGGTGTCCTGTATCTATGGCTTGGGTACGCCGCAGTCCTACTTGGACCGCTCGGTGGTGCTCGATGTCGACGATGAGGTGGATCGCGACCGCTTCCTGCGCCTACTCGTGGATATTCAGTACGAGCGCAATGACGTTGGTTTTACCCGCGGCACGTTCCGCGTTAAGGGCGACACCGTGGATATCATTCCGGCCTACGAGGAGCGCGCAGTGCGCATCGAGTTCTTTGGCGATGACATCGACGGTCTCTACTACATCCACCCGCTCACCGGCGACGTCATCGAGCAGGTCAACGAGGTCCGCATCTTCCCCGCGACGCACTACGTGGCGGGCCCGGAGCGCATGGCGCGCGCGGTCGAGGACATCAAGGCGGAGCTCAAGGAACGCCTCGAAGACCTAGAAAACCGCGGCAAGTTGCTCGAGGCCCAGCGCCTGCGCATGCGCACGGAGTACGACCTCGAGATGATCGAGCAAGTCGGCTTCTGCTCCGGCATCGAGAACTACTCGCGACACATCGATGGCCGCCCCGCGGGCTCGGCGCCAGCGACGCTGCTCGATTACTTCCCAGAAGACTTCCTTACGATCATCGATGAGTCCCACGTCACCGTGCCGCAGATTGGCGGCATGTTCGAAGGCGATATGTCGCGTAAGCGCAACCTTGTGGAGTTCGGCTTCCGCCTGCCTTCGGCGGTGGATAACCGGCCGCTCACCTTCGACGAGTTCGAGGAACGCGTGGGACAGACCGTCTATATGTCGGCGACGCCGGGCAACTTCGAGCTCACCGCATCCGACGGCGAGTACGTGGAGCAGGTCATTCGCCCGACCGGCCTCATCGACCCGAAGGTCACGGTGCGCCCGACCAAGGGCCAGATCGACGACCTCATTGACGAAATCCGCACCCGCACGGAGAAGAAGGAGCGCGTGTTGGTCACGACGCTCACTAAGCGCATGGCCGAGGACCTCACGGACTACCTGCTCGAGCACGGCATTAAGGTACGCTACCTGCACTCCGATATCGATACGCTCCAGCGCGTCGAGCTCCTGCGTCAGCTGCGCATGGGCGAATACGACGTGCTCGTGGGCATCAACCTTCTGCGTGAGGGCCTCGACCTCCCGGAGGTCTCGCTCGTGGCTATCCTCGACGCGGATAAGGAAGGCTTCCTGCGTTCCACGACGTCGCTCATCCAGACCATCGGTCGCGCCGCGCGTAACGTCTCCGGCGAGGTCATCATGTACGCGGATAAGGTCACTGACTCCATGGCCGAGGCCATCGAGGAGACGGAGCGCCGCCGCGAGAAGCAGATTGCGTACAACAAGGAACACGGCATCGACCCGCAGCCGCTGCGCAAGAAGATCGCGGACATCCTTGACCAGGTCTACGAGAACGCGGATGCTGCCGATGCCGCCGAGGGCGCGGCGGCCGCGTCCGACCCGGCGTCCATGGTGGAGCGTCCGGATGTTTCGTCCATGGCGACGGAGGAGGTCCAGAAACTCATCGACGACCTCACGGCGCAGATGGGCGAGGCAGCGCGCGAGCTCAAGTTCGAACTTGCCGGCCGCCTGCGCGATGAGATCATGGATTTGAAGAAGGAGCTGCGCGGTCTCAAGGAGGCGGGCATCTAGCGACGGATGTCGCGCGCGGCAGCTGGCGCGGCAAAAGCTCGCCGCGGGTTCGTGCGCGAGTTTATACTCAACAGTAGTGTGTGACGAATCGCACCATGAGTGGGGCGCCGTCACTTTTTCTCAAGTGTTGATGTGAAAGGAATTCTCTCATGCGGTATAAGACTATTGCGGTGGGAACGGACGGCTCTGATACCTCGCTGCGTGCCGTGCGCACCGCTGCGTCGATGGCGGCGGCGTACGACGCGGAGCTCATCATTGTCTCCGCGTTCGGCAGCCACGAAAACGTGGGCACGCGCTCGGGCGGAACTGCGGAAACGCCGATTATCTCCGAAGACATGTCGCAGACCTTCCTTAAGTCTGCCCAGGATGTTGCCGCGGAGGAGGGCGCGAGCAAGGTGCGCATTATCGCGAAGTCCGGCGACCCGGTGGCGACGATGCTCGAGGTGGGCAAGTATCACCGGGTTGACCTGCTCGTGGTGGGCAACAAGGGGCGCAATTCTGTGCGCGACCGCGTCATGGGGTCCGTGGCGACGGAGCTGATGCGCAAGGCATACGTCGATGTCGTTGTGGCGCACACAACGGAGGATCGCTAAACCTGCCAAATGGGGCTAGACTGGAACATCGACTGAGATCCCCCTCTATGAAAGGCCGCCATGAGCGATTACAACAAGATTGTCGTCGGTACCGATGGTTCCAAGTCCTCCCTGCTTGCAGTGGAGCGCGCAGCCAAGATGGCTGCCGCTTTCGACGCCACGCTGATTATCGGCTGCGCGTACTACGAGAACAAGGAAGAGGCGTCCAAGACCCTGCGTCAGGACTCCGTAACCATTCTGGGTGACGACAAGGCGAAGGCAAACCTTTCCGCAGGTCGCGAGCATGCAGAGAAGTTCGGTGTGAAGAGCATCGAGACCGCCGTGCGCCCGGGCACCCCGGTGCAGGCCCTCATGGCCATCGTTAACGAGTTTGGCGCCGACCTCCTCGTTGTGGGTAACCGCGGCATCAACTCCCTGACCGGTCGTCTGCTGGGCTCC
This sequence comes from Corynebacterium sp. CMW7794, assembly GCF_001563605.1. NCBI lineage: Bacteria > Bacillati > Actinomycetota > Actinomycetes > Mycobacteriales > Corynebacteriaceae > Corynebacterium > Corynebacterium sp. CMW7794. The sequence goes on along the minus strand of NZ_KQ961723.1, from coordinate 30,216 downwards.
GTCCCGGCCGACGTTGCTCGCCAGTCCGACTGCGACGTGATGATCGTCCACACTGTCAACTAAGACGGTGGCCGCGCCGAGCGCGCCGCGAACAGAAAGCCGGCCGGACTGAATTTTCGTTCAGTCCGGCCGGCTTCGTCGTGTCCGGTTCTAGAAACCAAGGTGGAGAAACACCGGTTTAGAATTCCCTCGCGCGGTAGGCCTCGAGGAGTTTGTTGCCGTCCGCGCCCTGGATGAAGGGGAGGGGGCCGAGCGCGGAGTCGCGTTCGTCCACGAGCGGGGTGAGCGAACCGTGGGAGAGCAGCTGCTCGCCCGGGGTGAGATTGCGGATAGCGATGGCTCGGACGCGGTCTGGGTGCTCCTCGGCTGCGTCGCCGTACGTGAGCGGGTCGTGTTGGCCGTCGTCGCCGACGAGAATCCACTTAATCTGCGGGAACGCAATGAACAGGTTGCGCAGCTGGACGCGCTTGTGTTCCTTGCCGCTGCGGAACAAGCCAGTGGGCGTGGGCCCCCAGTCCGTGAGCAGCATGGGGCCCTTGGGCAGGCCATTGTGCTCCAGGAAAGTCTCGAGGGTATCGAAGGTGTTCCAGGCACCGGTCGACAGGTAGATGACGGGCGCGTTGGGGTGGTCTTCGCGTAGCTTCTCGTAGAAGCGCGCCATGCCCGGTACCGGCTGGCGGGCATTTGTGCGCTTGACCCAGGAGTTCCAGGCGGCGGTCATGGCGCGAGGCAGCCAGGTGATGAGCACCGTGTCATCGATATCGCTTACAATGCCGACATCCTGGTCGTCGCCGACGATGAGAACCTCCGCCGTCGTGGGCGGCTGGTCAGTGGGGATACCAGCGTTGGGATCTGCGAGGACCTCGATGGTCACGTCGTGCCAGCCGGGTGTGAGTCCGTGCCCATGGAGCTGGACGTCCACGTAGCCCTGGGCCGTGGAGTGCGTCGTGGCGGAGGCCTCGCCCGCGGTCACGCGGACGGGGATGCCGGGGGCTTGGACAGTGAAGAACTGCCGGTAGCCGCGCTGTGCCCACGCCTCGTTCTCGGGGGCTGCGGGATCGCCGTAAAGCACGCGGCCCAGCACGTGGACAGTCTCTTCGGAGCCATAGCCCTTGTAGGCAGTGACCTGAGGAAGCCAGCCACGCGCGGCGCTGCGCCGCACGTTGTAGTCGTTGATGGTGCGTTCAGCCTTACGGACGATATCTGAGAGTGCCATGGCCCCAGACTACGGAATCTCGCCCGACCGTGTCCCTCGGCTGCGTTAGCTTTCGGGGACCTCGGCGGGCAGCGGGCCGACGACGGTGAGCGTCTGCGTCGCGCGGGTCACGGCGACGTAGAGGTTCTGCCAGCCCTGTGGCGAGGCCTCGACAATGGCCCGCGGCTCGACGACGGTGACGTGGTCGAACTCGAGGCCCTTGACTGACTCCGCGGTGGCGGCGGTGACCACGGCGTGAAGGCGGCCTTCGGAATCGGTGAATGAAACTGTCTCGGAGCCCACCGCGTCTCGCGCGGCGTCGAGCGCGGCGGCGGTCTCGGCGTCGAGTTCGTCGGCGCCCGCGAGGAAGCGTACTGGCTCGCCGTCGCGGACGGCTTGGGCCGGGGTGGCGTCGGGGTCGATGACGGCGAGCAGGCGATTGGCAACCTCGGTGACGGGCTCGGGCGTGCGGTAATTGACCGTGAGCGCGTGGTGGCGGAACCGGGTGCCGACGAAGGCTTCGAGGGTTTCGGCCCAGGAGTCGACGCCTGCGGGGGAGCCGGTCTGCGCGGTGTCGCCGACGAGCGTCATCCAACGCGAGGGGCTGCGGCGGAAGACCATGCGCCACTCCATGGGCGTGAGCTCCTGGGCTTCGTCGATGATGACGTGGCCGTAGGCCCACGTGTGGTCAGCCTGGGCGCGCTGCGCCGTCGTGCGGTGGTCGCGGACCTCCTGGCGGCGGGCGAGGTGCTCAGCGTCGATGACGTCGGCAGCGGAGAGGATTTCCGCGTCAAACATGTCGTCGTCGTTATCTGTGGAATCTGACGAGGACAGGATGTCGAGGGCGTCCTCGGCGTCCGCGATCTGCTCGCGCCACGCGCGGTCTTCGGCCTCCTGCTGTTGCTGAGGGTCGGGCATGCCGATGAGGACGGCGAGCTCGTCGAGGAGTGCAGCATCGGAGGCGCTCCACGCCTCCGCGTCGGCGCGGTAGAGCGCCTCGCGCGTCTCGTCGTCGTAGTCGCCCGCGGCGAGGTCGATGGCGTCGCGGTCGCCGAGGAGCTCCGCGAGGACCTGCGTGGGCGTAAGCTCCGGCCAGTGCTCGTCAATGAAGTCAGTGACGACGCGGGTCTCCGCGAGATCGTCGTGGAGCTGATCGATGTCCGCCTGGCCGAGGAGGTTCTCGCCGCCGAGCGGGTCAGCACCGATCTTGTCTGCGAGTTGGCGGGCGAGCTGATCGATAAGGTGTTCCGCGAAGGCGCCGCGCGCGTCATTGTGCGGGCGGCGCGAGCGCCGTGCGCGGGTGCGCGCGGCCTTGACCATCGCCGGTGTCACAGTGAGGTCGAGGTTATCCACGCGCAGGGTCGCGGCTGATTCGGGGAGCGTTTGGTAGGCGCGCACCGCGTTAGTGAGAATTTCAACCATGGCCTCCGAGCCTTTTACTTCGCGGGCGTCGAGCGACTCGGGTTGCGTGCCCTCCACGCCGGGGAACATCGAGCCCACGGTGGCGAGCACGACGCCGGTCTCGCCGAGCTCGGGCAGGACGCGCGAAATGTAATCGAGGAACGTCGGGTTCGGCCCGATGATGAGCACGCCGGTGCTAGCGAGCAGATCGCGGTGGTTGTAGAGGAGGTAGGCCACGCGGTGGAGCGCGACGGCGGTTTTGCCGGTGCCGGGGCCGCCCTCGACGACCATGACGCCGCGTGTGGCGTCACGAATGATCTCGTCCTGCTCGCGTTGGATGGTCTCGACGATGGAGGCCATGCGGCCCGTGCGGGCGCGCTGCAGTGCGGCGTGGAGGGCGGACTCTCCAGCGACGTCGCTGGAGGCGGCACGGCCAAGCTCGGCGCCGGAGAGCACCTCGTCGTTGATGCCGGTGACGGTGCGACCCTTCGTCCGAATGTGGCGGCGGATGGTAACACCCTCGGGCTGGGCCGTGGTCGCGAGGTAAAAGGGGCGGGCCATGGGCGCGCGCCAGTCGAGCAGCAGCGTACGGTAGTCGTCCTCGCGGTCGTCCAGGCCCATGCGACCGATGTAGCGGCGGTCGAGGCCTTCGGGCGTTGGGTTATTGCCTGGGGCGTCGATATCGATGCGGCCGAAGACGAGGCCGAGCTGCGCGAGGTTGAGCTTGTCCAGCTTGCCCTGGAGGGCGTGGTACTCCGTCTCGCGGCGCACGAGGGCGTCCGAGTCCGGGTTCTGCGGATCGACGTCGAGCATGACCTTGCGCAGGCGCTCGTTGGAGGCGGCGACTTCGTCGTCAAGGCGTTGGAACAGGCCGTCGACATACGCCTGCTCGGCGCCGATGGCGTGGGTGGTGGCGTCGAGATGCTGGGAAGAATCTGGGGATGAATTCGGCATGAGGCAGACTCCTTGGCGTGACGCGGACATAGGCGGCGCGAGTGCGCCGGCATAAGAAGTGCAGACGGATAAGCATACGCCTGTGCGAAGAAAAACGCGGCACGCGGCGAACGACGTGGTGTCGTTCGCCGCGTGGGAGCGGGAGACTAGATGCGGTCGCCCAGCTTCTTCAGGGCCTTAGCGATAGCCTTGTCAGCCTTGGCCTGCAGCTGGTCGGCCTTCTTTGCTGCCTTGCGCTGGTTGCGGGCAACGTCGATCTGGGAGACGGCCTTATCGGCGCGGGCCTGTGCCTTGGAGGCGTTCTTCACCAGAGCCTTGCGGGCGGTCTTCGAGTTGTCCTGGGCAGCGGCGAGGAAGTCCTGGCCCTGCTTCTTCCAGTCATCCGCGTTGTCATCGATGAAGCCCTCTACGGCCTCACGTGCGTCCTCGACGTAGGACTTGGCGGTGTCGAGGAAGTTACGGCCGGCCTTCTCCCAGTCGTCGCGGTTGTCGTCGACGTAGGCCTGAGCCTTCTCCGAGGTCTCGGTGAACCAATCCTGGGCCTGGGAGGAGAACTCCTGGGCGCGGTTGGAGACGTTGTCTGCGAACTTCTCGGACTCGGACTTGGTGGGTAGCGCCGCCTGAACCTTCTTAGAGGTGCGCTTGGTGACATCCTGTGCGCGCCAGCGCAGGGACGGGTTGCCCTCCGTGTCCTGGGTGAGGATGGCCAGGGCGCCGAGGAGCGCGGCGTTGGTGACGAAACCGTTGCGCTGGGATTCCTTCTCGGCCTTATCCTTGGCCTCCCAGAAAGCATTGCGTCCCAGGAGGGTCGCCAGCTGGGTAGCAGCGAGGATACCGGCCGAGGTGCGCGGGGCCTTGCCGAGGGCGAAGAGGGAACCAGCGCCGACCTTAGCGCTGCCCAGCCCGCGGGCAACGAGCTCCGGGTCGTTGGGGATGTAGCCCTTGTACTGGGCCGGCACGACCGTGCGGATCTTCTTGAGCAGCGACTCGGTCTCCTTGACGTGGTCCGAGGTGTTGCGCAGCGTGTCGACACCGTCCCAGACGAATACGGAAGCCAGCGCGGGGCGAGCAATCTTGCGGATCATGCCTAACTTCTCCTTGCGGTTTATTGGATTACTAACTAGTGCCTAGAGTACGCGGGATTACTGCGTGACGGGGCGAAAAACACAGGGGTGGGGTGAACCGAATGGCCTACCAGCGGCGCTCCCACCACTCAGGCAGGTGCGGGCGCTCGTCGCCCAACGTCGTGGGTTTGCCGTGGCCAGGGTGCACGATGGTCTCGTCCGGGTAAACATCAAAAAGACGCTCGGTTACATCTTTATAAAGACGAACGAAATCATTCTCCGAATTGGTCTTGCCTACGCCACCCGGGAAGAGGCTGTCGCCCACAAAGAGGTTGGTCATGCCGTCTATCGATGCCGCCAGCGCCGCGCCGCCTGGCGTGTGGCCGCGCAGAATAATAATGGGCAGCTCCTCGCCGGCGAAGTCGATGTGGTCGCCGTGCTGCAGCTCGACGTCGACGGGCGCGGGCAGGGCGGGAGAGTCGAGGAAGGCCGCGTAATGCGTGGCGCCGGTCTCGCGGAGGATCTCCTCGAGTGCGCGGACGTGATCCCAGTGGCGGTGGGTGGTGAGGACGGCCTCGATGGTCACGCCGGTATCGCGCGCCATCTGGAGGATGGCCGGGGCGTCATCGGCGGCGTCGATGAGGAGGCCGTGTGTACCGTCGTGAAGCAGGTAGCAGTTGTTGTCCATCTCACTGACGGAAATATGTTCTAATTTCAGTGCGTTAGTCATAGTGACAACCCTACGGGTATTTTTAAAGTTCGGAGCACAACCCAACCGGGCCGCCCCTTCTCGCGTCGCGTGGGAACGGGATGACGCGCCCGCTAAGAAGGGAAAGAAAACTAGTGGCAGATCGCCTCATCGTCCGCGGCGCCCGCGAGCACAACCTCAAAGGCGTCGACATCGACATCCCCCGCGACAAGATGGTCGTCTTTACTGGCTTGTCCGGTTCGGGAAAGTCCTCACTCGCGTTTGACACCATCTTCGCGGAGGGCCAGCGCCGCTACGTCGAGTCGCTGAGCTCCTATGCGCGCATGTTTTTGGGCCAGATGGACAAGCCGGACGTGGAATTTATCGACGGTCTCTCGCCGGCGGTGTCCATCGACCAGAAGTCGACGAACCACAACCCGCGTTCGACGGTGGGCACGATTACGGAGGTCTACGACTATCTGCGCCTGCTTTTCTCTCGTGCGGGCACGCCGCACTGCCCGGTGTGTGACGCCGTCATCGAGCGTCAGACCCCGCAGCAGATCGTTGATACCGTGCTGGAGAACGAGGAGAAGCTCAAGTTCCAGGTCCTCGCGCCCGTTGTGCGCAAGCGCAAAGGCGAATTCGTCGACCTCTTCGCGGACCTGTCCGCGCAAGGTTTTTCCCGCGTCCGCGTGGACGGCGAGATCCACCAGCTCACGGATCCGCCGAAGCTGAAGAAGCAGATCAAGCACACTATCGATGTGGTCGTCGACCGCCTGCAGGTCAAGGCCTCGGCGAAGCAGCGCCTCACGGACTCCGTGGAGACCGCGCTCAAGCTGGCCGATGGCCTCGTGACCATCGATTACGTGGACAACGAGGAGCTCACTCACACGTACTCGGAGAAGACCTCGTGCCCCAACGGGCACACACTCACCATCGAGGAATACGAGCCGCGCGCGTTCTCCTTCAACGCGCCCTTCGGCTCCTGCCCGGCCTGCGACGGCCTGGGCACGCGCCTCGAGGTGGACACGGAGTTGCTCATCCCGGACCCGGACGCTCCTGCCACGGAGGCCATTCAGCCGTGGCATTCCTCGCCGAACTCCCGCTATTTCGTAAAACTTGTCGAAGGCCTGGGCAAGACGCTTGGCTTCGACCCGCAGACCCCGGTGAGTGAACTTACCGAGGAGCAGCGCCACGCGCTCATCTATGGCACGGACGTGGAAGTCAACGTCCGGTATAAGAACCGCTACGGCCGCACCCGCAACTGGACCGCGCCCTTCGAAGGCGCCGTGGGCTTCCTCGAGCGCAAGCTCGAGACCGCGGATTCCGATTCGCAGAAGGACCGCCTCCTGCAGTACACGCGCCGCGTCGCCTGCCCGACCTGTGGCGGCACGCGTCTCAAGCCGGAAATTCTCGCGGTGCGCCTGGAATCCACCGCGCATGGCGAGCAGTCCATCGCGGGTCTCACGGCGCTGTCCATCGAGGACGCCGCGGAGTTTCTCGACTCGCTCGTGCTCGGATCCCGCGAGGAAATCATCGCTGGCGCCGTCCTTAAGGAAATCCAGGCCCGCCTGCGCTTCCTCCTCGATGTGGGGCTCAACTACTTGACGCTCGACCGCGGCGCTTCCACGCTGTCTGGCGGCGAGGCCCAGCGTATCCGCCTCGCCACGCAGATTGGCTCCGGCCTCGCCGGCGTCCTCTACGTCCTCGATGAGCCGTCCATCGGCCTGCACCAGCGCGATAACCAGCGCCTCATTAAGACCCTCAAGCGCCTGCGCGACATCGGCAACACGCTCATCGTCGTCGAGCACGACGAGGACACTATCCGCGAAGCCGACTGGCTTGTGGACGTCGGTCCGCGTGCCGGCGAATACGGCGGCGAGATCGTCTACCAGGGCGAGCCGGCCGGCATTGAGAAGGTCGAGGACTCGCTCACAGGCGCCTACCTCTCCGGCCGCCGCGAGCTCGCCGTGCCGGATCACCGCCGTGAGATCGATAAGGACCGCACGCTCAAGGTCGTCGGCGCCCGCGAGAATAACCTCAAGGGCATCAACGTGGAAATACCGCTGGGGGTCATGGTGTGCATCACCGGCGTCTCGGGTTCGGGCAAGTCCACCGTCGTCAACCAGATTTTGGCGAAGACCCTGGCCAATAAGCTCAACCGCGCCCGCCAGGTGCCGGGCCGCGCCAAGCGCGTCGAAGGCATCGAGCACCTGGACAAGCTCGTCCAGGTCGATCAGTCGCCCATCGGCCGCACGCCGCGCTCCAACCCGGCTACGTACACGGGAGTCTTCGACAAGATCCGCAACCTCTTCGCCGAAACCCAGGAGGCGAAGGTGCGCGGCTACAAGCCGGGACGCTTCTCCTTCAACGTCAAGGGCGGCCGCTGTGAGGCCTGCCACGGCGACGGCACGCTCAAGATCGAGATGAACTTCCTGCCGGACGTCTACGTCCCGTGCGAAGTCTGCGGCGGTGCGCGCTACAACCGCGAGACGCTCGAGGTTCACTACAAGGGCAAGAACATAGCCGAGGTCCTCGACATGCCGATTTCCGAGGCCGCCGAGTTCTTCGAGCCGATTACCTCCATCCACCGTTACCTCGCCACGCTCGTTGACGTGGGCCTCGGTTACGTGCGCCTGGGCCAGGCCGCGACCACGCTCTCCGGCGGCGAGGCCCAGCGCGTCAAGCTTGCTTCCGAGCTGCAGAAGCGCACCAACGGCCGCACTATCTACATCCTCGACGAGCCAACCACCGGCCTGCACTTCGAGGACATCCGCAAGCTCATGCTCGTCATCCAGGGGCTCGTGGACAAGGGCAACTCGGTGGTCATCATCGAGCACAACCTGGACGTTATCAAGGCTGCAGACTGGATTGTCGACATGGGGCCGGAGGGTGGCGCCGGCGGCGGCACCGTCGTGGCGCAAGGCACGCCGGAAGACGTCGCGAAGGTGGAAGGGTCCTACACGGGACAATTCCTCAAGGAGTTGCTGCCGCACTAGCCCGCGGCGTGCTTTAGACTCATGCGAATGAAAAAGTCGTTTCTGTGCGCAGGACTCATCCTCCCGCTCGCCGCATGCTCGCCAGCGCAGGAGCAGCCTTCCGATGCCCCCGCAGCCGCCGCTGGGGCCTCCGCCGCGGCGTCTGCGTCGGGCGAGTCAGGCCGCGCGGGGATTGAACGGCGTCTCGACGACCTCGTGGCCGACCTCGTTAAAGAACACCACGGTGCGGAGGTGGGCATCGCGCTCACGGATGCGCAGGGTACGCTCGCCGCCGGTGCGCCCGGCAAGGGCCCAGCGTGGTCCACCATCAAGGTTCCCATCGCTATTACCGCGCTGCGCGACGGTGCGACGACCGACCTCGTCGACGCAGCGATCACAGAGTCCGATAACGACGCGGCCTACGCACTGTGGTCCAAGGTGAAGTGGAGCGAGGACAACGCCACCGCCGCCATCGACGAAGTGCTCGCCGAGGGCGGCTCGAAAGCCACGTGGCAAAAGCCGGACGCGAACGGCGACGTGAGTTTTGGCTATGCCGAATGGCTCATCAAGGATCAGGCGACCTTTGCGGCGCACCTCAACTGCGTGGCCGATCACAAGCAGGTCTCGCGCGCAATGGGCGATATCGTCGAGTGGCAGCAGTATGGTCTCACCGCACTGGACAACACGCGTGCGAAGGGCGGCTGGGGCTTTGACGAGGACAGCGGACGCTATACCCAGCGTCAGTTCGGTGTCCTTGACGTGGGGGACACGAAGTCAGACGCGCACGGCTCCATCGGTATAGCGCTCACCGTGGTCTACAACGATATGGATGACTTCGGTTCCGAGCAGGACGCCTACGACGACGCGGTCAAGGCCCTTGACGACGCAGCGGGCGACCTCAAGGACATGATTTCCGAGGGTATCGACGACGGAACGCTCACCCCAGTTCACGACTGCGACGGCCTGCCGCGTGCACAGGCAACCTCTGCGCCGGAGCACGCCTCGGAGAAAGGGGCATCGGTAAGCGCGGCGACGAGTTCCGAACCCGCCAGCTCGAGCCGTAGGCCAGCGGCGAACTCGGCGCGGAACTAGGCGGCGTGGCGAATTTGGTTCCGCGGGTCGGTGGTGTTAGTCTTAGTTCCACTACCGCCCGCAGAACCTTCCAGGAGGTCTCGGGTCACAAGCGGAGTTTCTCCCACCTGATGCCGCGTCTCGCGCGTTGGCTCAAGGTAAAAAGGGTCACCAGGCTTTCGGGTTTGGCAATTCTTTCGAGAGCTCCCGGCTGTGCACGCACAGACCGGGATTTTCGTTTGTGGTCGAGGTAGGCACACTACGAATCATCTTTATCAAGGAGACCACAATCAGCGCTGAAGCTCGCATTAATGAGCGTATCCGAGTGCCCGAGGTCCGACTCGTCGGCCCGGGCGGTGAACAGGTGGGCATCGTCCGTACCGATGATGCTCGCAAGCTCGCTTATGAAGCAGACCTAGATCTGGTCGAGGTTGCACCGAAGGCCAAGCCGCCGGTCGCCAAGATCATGGACTACGGCAAGTACAAGTACGAGCAGGCCCAGAAGGCTCGCGAGGCTCGCAAGAACCAGCAGCAGACTGTGGTGAAGGAACAGAAGTTCCGTCCGAAGATCGATGAACACGACTACGAGACCAAGAAGTCGAACGTGGTGCGCTTCCTGGAGAAGGGTTCCAAGGTCAAGGTGACCATCATGTTCCGTGGCCGCGAGCAGTCGCGTCCGGAGCTGGGTTTCCGCCTGCTGGAGCGTCTCGCCGAGGACGTCCAAGAAGTTGGCGTCGTCGAGTCGCGCCCCAAGCAGGATGGTCGCAACATGACCATGGTTTTGGGACCAGTCCGCAAGGGCAAGAAGTAGAACGAACAGAACTTTCGGGAATTAAGGACTTAACTCTCATGAAGCAGAAGACCCACAAGGGCATGGCCAAGCGTATTAAGGTGACCGGTTCCGGCAAGCTGCGCCGTGAGCAGGCTGGTCGTCGCCACCTGCTCGAGGGCAAGCCCTCCAAGCAGACCCGTCGCCTCAAGGGCGAGAAGGATGTCGCTCAGAACGACATCAAGCGCGTTAAGCGCCTGCTCGGCCGCTCCTAATAGCGCCGAATCAACCCACACTCAATAAACCACTAGATTTTTTAAGGAAGTATTACTGTGGCACGAGTCAAGCGCTCCGTTAACGCTAAGAAGAAGCGTCGCGCAATCCTCAAGTCCGCTAAGGGCTACCGCGGCCAGCGTTCCCGCCTTTACCGTAAGGCCAAGGAGCAGTGGCTGCACTCCATGACCTACGCTTACCGCGATCGTCGCGCCCGTAAGTCTGAGTTCCGCAAGCTGTGGATCCAGCGCATCAACGCTGCTGCCCGCATGAACGACATCACCTACAACCGTCTCATCCACGGCCTGCGCCTGGCTGAGATCGAGGTTGACCGCAAGATCCTCGCTGACCTTGCCGTTAACGACTTCGAGGCATTCTCCGCTCTCTGCGAGGCCGCTAAGGCTGCGCTGCCGGAGGACGTCAACGCTCCGAAGGCTGCCTAATTACTTAGGCTGAAGCTTCTTATGCCTCCTTCCACGTTTCTCGTGGAAGGAGGCGTTTGCGTTGTCTAAGCAGGCTTGTAAGGAAACACGCATGAAGGCAACGAGTTGGATGGGGGCATTGCTCGGAGCGTGGGGCGGATTCGCTGGCGCGCCCGTGTGCTTTTAAGGCGTTGCGTTGGAACACTCAACCGATGCGGCTCGCAGCTTTGGTTTTATGGCGCCTTGGGGCCTCCGTTTGGGCCTGAGGCGCCATAAAACCAAAGTTGGCGTCGTGTGGCAGTAGCGCGCTATGTCTGGCTCGGGGTTGCGCCCGGCGCGGCTCCGCGAGCGAGGAGGTTGGAAGGGGCTCTGGCGTGGCTGATAGATTTGGGGGCATGAACCTCGACTTCGATAATGCCTTTACTGAGCGCACCCCGCGCATCGTCAACGCCGCCAAGCTGCACCGTTCCAAGGAGCGCAAGAAGGCAGGAAAGTTCATTATCGAGGGCGAAAATGCCGTCGACGCAGCAGTGTCGACCGGCGCCGCCACGGATATCTTTGTCACCGAGGCCGCCGCGCAGCGCTTTGACTATATCTTGACGGCCGCTGGCTACATGGACGTCTACGTCCACCCGATTACGGATAAGGCGGCGAGGCACCTGTCCGATACCGCAACGACCACGGGCCTCTTCGCGCTGTGCAAGCCCGTGTTGTGGTCCGCCGGCAAGATCCTCGCTGGCAAGCCGCGGCTGGTCTCCGTGCCCGTGCTGACCTCCGAGCCAGGCAATGCGGGCACGCTCATCCGTACCTCGGACGCGATGGGCGCGGACGGCGTCATCTTCGCGGGGGAGACGGTGGACCCTCTGGGCTGTAAGGTGGCGAGGGCATCGGCAGGCTCGCTGTTCCATGTCCCCGTCGCGCGCGAGCAGAACATTAAGGACGTGCTGGGACAGCTGCGAAAGTCCGGCATGCAGATCCTCGCTACGGCGGCCGATGGGGAAGTAGACCTTGCGGAGGCTGACCTCACCCAACCCACCGCTTGGCTCTTTGGCAATGAGGCCCACGGCTTGGGTGAGCTGCTCGAGGAAGCTGACGTGCGCGTGCGCATTCCCATCCGGGGCCGCGCTGAGTCCCTCAACCTCGCGACGGCGGCATCGATTTGCCTGTACGAGTCTGCGCAAGCGCTGAATTCTTCAGGCGCCTAACGCGTCGCTTGTGCGCCGTGCGCTTGCTCTTGACAACCCCCAAGTCGCTGGGGCGGGAGCCGTGACCCTCTGCGTCATTGCCGCGGAAGTAGCTGGTGGCTATGTGTGGCGGAAGATGACGTACCACGCCCGCCGGGACCGTTCTACTATGCCTGTGCACGGGGCGCCTATCCCGGTTGCCTGTCGGACTATTGAACTGCGCTAAGATAGCGGGCGTTAGTTTTCGCGCAAGAAGAAGGTTTTAAGGCACGTGTCCGACACTCCTCAGATCGAATTGACCGAAGCTGCGCTGGGCGCGGCTGCCGAATCCGCCATCGCGGCCTTCGACGCCGCTACGACGCTCGATGAGCTCAACGCCGCTCGCCGCGAGCACCTGGGTGACCAGGGCTATATCCCGCGGGCCCGCATGTCGCTGGGGCAGCTGCCGAAGGACGAGCGCAAGGACGCCGGCAAGGCCGTCAACATGGCCCGCGGCCGCATGGAAAAGCGCTTCGCACAGGTCAAGGAGGTGCTCGAGGCGCAGGCGCGTGAGGCACAGCTCAAGGCCGAGACCGTTGACGTTACGGTACCGACCACTCGCGCACAGACCGGTGCGCTGCACCCGATTACGACGCTGTCCGAGCGCATCGCCGACATCTTCATCGGCATGGGCTGGGAGATCGCGGACGGTCCCGAGGTCGAGGCCGAGTACTTCAACTTCGACGCGCTGAACTTCAAGCCGGACCACCCGGCCCGTACCCTGCAGGACACTTTCCACGTCTCGACGGCAGGATCCAAGCAGGTTTTGCGCACGCACACCTCGCCGGTGCAGGTGCGTACGATGCTCTCGCGCGACGTTCCGCTGTACATCGCCTGCCCGGGCCGCGTGTTCCGCACGGATGAGCTCGACGCGACGCACACTCCGGTCTTCCACCAGGTTGAGGGTCTTGCCGTGGACAAGGGTCTGACCATGGCGCACTTGCGCGGCACGCTCGACCACCTGGCCAAGGTCCTTTTTGGTCCGGAGACGAAGACGCGCATGCGCACCAACTACTTCCCGTTCACCGAGCCCTCGGCCGAGGTCGACGTCTGGTTCCCGAACAAGAAGGGCGGCGCCGGCTGGATCGAGTGGGGTGGCTGCGGCATGGTCAACCCCAACGTGCTCCGCGCCGTGGGTGTGGATCCGGAGGAGTACACCGGCTTCGCGTTCGGCATGGGCCTGGAGCGCACCCTCCAGTTCCGTAACGGCCTTACTGACATGCGCGACATGGTCGAAGGCGACGTTCGTTTCACCCTGCCGTTCGGCGTGCAGGCATAACCAAGAACCCAGAAAGGAAGAAAAGAACAATGCTTATTTCCCAGAGCTGGGTCACCCGCCTGCTGGATGCAAAGAACCCGGGCTGGTCCGTTACCGCCGAGGACCTCGACGCTGGCTACGTCCGCGTCGGCTTCGAGACCGAGGGCTACGAGCACCTGCCCGAAATCAAGGGCCCGCTCGTCATCGGCCGCGTCGAGTCCTTCGAGGAGCTCGAGGGCTTCAAGAAGCCCATCCGCTACTGCCAGGTCAACGTGGGCGACGCCAACGGCACGGGTGAGTTGCAGGGCATTATCTGTGGCGCCCGCAACTTCCGTCTCGGCGACTACGTCGTCGTCTCGCTTCCGGGCGCGGAGCTGCCCGGCGGCTTCAAGATCGCTGCGCGCAAGACCTACGACCACATCTCCAATGGCATGATGTGCTCGGCCGCGGAGCTCGGCATGTCCGAGAACTCCGCGGGCATTATCACCTTGGGCGAGGAGGTCGCTGACCTCGTGGGCCAGGACGCCCGTCCGGTTATCGGACTCGACGACACCGTCTTCGACGTCAACATCACGCCGGACCGTGGTTACGCGCTTTCGTTGCGTGGCCTCGGCGGAGAGGTTGCCTCTGCCTTCGGCCTCGAGTACGCCTGCCCGGCCGAAGATCCCTCCGTCGTGGGCATCGATGTCTCCGGCGTTCCGGCACCGAGCGGTGAGCTCATCGATGTCGACCTCAAACCGGAGACCAAGGCCGTGCGCTTTGGCCTGCGTAAGGTCAGCGGCATCGACCCGAACGCCCGCACGCCGTTCTGGATGGAGCGCGAGCTCATGCTGTGCGGTCAGCGCCCAGTCAACCCGGCGACGGACGTGACCAACTACGTCATGCTCCTGCTCGGCCAGCCCATGCACGCTTTCGACGCGAACGCCATCGAGGGTAACCTCGTCGTGCGTAACGCGCAGGCGGGCGAGAAGTTCGAGACCCTCGACCATGTGAAGCGCGAGCTTGACGCAGAAGACGTCGTCATCTGCGATGACAATGGCATCCAGTCCCTCGCGGGCGTCATGGGCGGTACCAAGTCCGAGATCGCGGACGACACCACGGACGTCTATTTCGAGGCCGCGAACTGGGATCCGATCACCGTGGCGCGCACCTCGCGCCGGCACAAGCTGTCCTCTGAGGCGTCGCGCCGCTTTGAGCGCGGCGTGGACCCGGCCATCGTCGAGGCTGCCCTCGATATCGCCTGCGCGCTGCTGGTGCAGATCGCCGGCGGCACCATCGAGTCCGGCCGTACGCTCGTGGGCGAGGTTCCTGCGCGCGAGCAGATCACGCTGCGGGCCGCGAAGCCGGCCGAGTACGCGGGCGTTGACTACTCGCGTGAGACCGTCATGAGCCGTCTCTACGAGGTGGGGTGCGAGATCGAGCAGTCTGGTGAGAACCTCCTGGTCACCCCGCCGACGTGGCGCTCCGACATCACGATGGACGTCGACCTCATCGAGGAAATCCTGCGCCTCGGGGGTCTGGAGGATATCCCGACCATCCTGCCGACCCCGGTGGGCGGCCGCGGTCTCACCCCGGCTCAGAAACGTCGCCGCGCCATAGGCCACGGCCTGGCCTACGCGGGCTACGCCGAGGTCATCCCGGCGCCGTTCGTCCGCAACGACACCTTCGACGTGTGGGGCCTGGACGCTGATGACGAGCGCCGCAAGACCGTCGAGGTCCAGAACCCGCTCGAGGCCGACAAGGCTATCCTGTCCACGACGCTGCTGCCGAACCTCCTCGAGGCCATCGCTCGCAACGTCGCTCGCGGCCGCACGGATCTGGCCCTTTACGGCCTGCAGCAGGTCTCCTTCAAGCGTGCGGATGCTTCGCCGATGCCGTCGGTCGAGTCTCGTCCGTCCGAGTCCACGGTCGAGGAGCTGCTGGGCACCCTTCCGTACCAGCCGCTACACGTCGCGACGGTCGCTTCCGGCAACATTGAACACGAGGGTCCCTGGGGCCAGGGCCGCGCGTACACCTACGCCGATTCCATCGAGTCCGCACGCCTCGTCGCGCGCGCCGCTGGCCTGGACCTGGCCGTTGAGTCGGCCTCCGAGCTGCCGTGGCACCCGGGCCGTTGCGCCGCCCTCAAGGTCGCGAACGCGGACGGCACGGTTGCTGCCGATGCCCCCATCGTCGGCTACGCCGGCGAGCTCCACCCACAGGTCGTTGAGGCCTTGGGCCTTCCGGCCCGTACCTGCGCCATGGAGCTCGACGTCACGGCGCTGCCGCTCGAGGAGCGCTTCCCGGCGCCGGTGCTCTCCGCTTTCCCGGCGCTGCACCAGGACATCGCCCTTGTCGTCGACGAAGCGACACCGGCCGAGGACGTGCGTCGCGTGATTGAAGAGGGCGCGGGCGACTTGCTCGAAAACGCTGCGCTCTTCGACGTCTTCCGTGGAGCGCAGCTGGGCGAGGGTAAGAAGTCTCTGGCCTTCACGCTGCTCTTCCGCGCGGGCGACCGCACGCTCACCGATGAAGAGGCCAACGAGCACCGCCTCGCCGCGGCCGAGCTGGCCAAGGAGCGTCTCGGCGCTGAGATGCGCGCGTAGTTACGTTTGCGTCTGAGGAACGGCACGACCATGTCGATGGTCGTGCCGTTTGCCTGTCGTGGGCGGAGCCGAGCGTACGCGCCTGTGGTCGACCATGGCACCGGAGCGCGGGCGGAGTGCGTTGCGCTGTCTGTGCTGACGGAATGTTGTGTGCCACGGAGCGGTGTCCAGTGAGGTGTTCGACGAAATAATGTTGCACACAGGGTGATGCGGATCATATTTTGGGAGTGGAATTGTTTCCCAAACTCAAGGACCTATCATGACCCATCGCTTCTTTTCCTCTTTGGCCCGCAGGGCAGCCGCCGTCCTCGGCGGTACCGTGCTGGCCAGTGCGCTGTTGGGAGCCCCGGCTGCTCAGGCGCAGAATCTGCGCGGCCTGTCGAACGCGGACGGCAGCATTCAGTGTGAATACGGCGACGTGGGTGGCACGTACATCCGCTGCCACAGCCCGGGCGCACGCGCCACGCGCACTGAGTGCAATCCACCCAACTATCTCGTTCCGCGCGTTCAGTATTCCAACGGTGAGTCGTGGGCGGACTGCTTCAATCAGGGGCTGTCGGTGACGAACTTTAAGAAGCTGCGCCCGGGCGAGGTATTCCAGTTCAAGGAGCTTGCGGTCATCGCTGACCTGCAGGGTGGCCTGCACCTGGTGAGCCCTAGTGGTTACGCCGGTTACGTGGGCAAGACGGCTATTGATGATGCCTCGGGCATGGGCAAGGTGTCTTCCCGCGCTGTCTAAGGAAGCGCATCGGGCCGACACCGCGCCGCTTCGAGTGGCGCCGCGTGCGACTCGGGGCGGTGCGTCGTGCGGCGTGGGGGATTCGGTCGGGGGAAAGAAATAGCGCCTGCATAATTTACAGTCGATTGCATATTTGCTAGGATGTCTCCATGGCTATCACAGTTGCAGTTGCAGGCGCCTCCGGTTACGTCGGTGGCGAAGTCTTGCGCCTTCTTTTGAATCACCCGGCGTACCTGTCGGGTGAGCTCGAGATTGGCGCCCTGACCGGACACTCCACCGCGGGGGAGTCCGTGGGCGCGCTTATGCCGCACCTTCCGCAGCTGCGCGAGCGACGTATCGTCGATACGACTGTCGAGAACCTCGCCGGCCACGACGTTGTCTTCTTGGGTCTGCCGCACGGCCACTCCGCGGAGATCGCCAAGACGCTGGGGGAGGAGGTTCTCGTCATCGACTGTGCCGCGGACTTCCGTTTGAAGGATAAGGCGGCCTGGGACGCCTACTACGACGGCGAGTACGCGGGCAGCTGGCCCTACGGCATCCCGGAGATGCCGGGGCACAGGGAAGCCATCGCGCAATCCAAGCGCGTGGCCGTGGCCGGATGTTTCCCCACGACCACAACGCTGGGTGCGTTGCCGGCCGTCGCCAAGGGGCTCATCGAGCCGGACATCTCGGTAATCGCCGTGACCGGCGTGTCCGGCGCGGGCAAGAAGGCCTCCGTGGCGCAACTGGGCGCAGAGACGATGGGCAACGTGCGCGCGTACAAACCGGGCGGCTCGCACCGCCACACGCCGGAGATGGTGCAGAACCTCTCCGAGTACTCGCAGCAGGGTCCAGTCGCCGTGAGCTTTACGCCTGTGCTGGCGCCCATGTCGCGCGGCATCCTTGCGACGATCACAGCCAAGCTTGCCCCAGGCGTGGACGCTGCGGCGGTGCGCGCAGCATACGAAGAGTTCTACGCAGACGAACCGTTCTGCCTCGTGCTGCCGGAAGGCCAGCAGCCGGAGACCCAAAACGTGGTGGGGTCCAACATGGTCCACATCCAGGCGCACGTCGATGACATCACGGGTCGCCTCATCGTCACGGCAGCGCTCGACAACTTGTGCAAGGGTACCGCCGGTGGCGCGGTGCAGTGCATGAACCTGGCGCTCGGCCTGCCGGAGACCGCAGGGCTGCCGCAGGCGGCGGTGGCCCCCTAAAGGGGCGGATTGACGATATTGAGCCAACTAGATGCAGGGTGAAGAGGAAAATAGAAACATGACTATCGGTGTACTCGCAGCGCAGGGTTTCGCGGCCGGCGCGACGACGGCAGGAATCAAGCCGTCCGGAAAATCAGACATGGCGCTCGTGGTCAATGAGGGCCCGGAATTCAACGCCGCCGGCGTCTTTACGCGCAACCGCGTCAAGGCCGCACCCGTGAAGTGGTCGCAGAAGATTATTGCTGATGGATCGCTCCACGCGCTCGTCATCAACGCAGGCAACGCGAATGCGTGCAACGGCGCTCAAGGTGACGAGGACGCGCAGGCGATGGCCGAGGCCACGGCGCAGGCGCTAGGCGTTGATGGCACGGACGTCGCGGTGTGCTCGACGGGCCTCATCGGCGAGCCCATGCCTATGGACAAGGTGCTCGCGGGTATCGAGTCCGTAACAAAGCTCGGCGCGGCGGGCAACGACGCCGCGATGGCAATTATGACGACGGATACGGTCTCTAAGGAAGTCGGTGTCGAAGGCAACGGGTGGACCCTCGGCGGCATGGGCAAGGGCGTGGGCATGATGGCGCCAAACCTCGCCACCATGCTCGTGTGTCTCACCACGGACGCGAAGGTGACGCCGAAGGCTCTGCGTGCGGCGCTGGAGGCGGCATCGGCAGTAACGTTCAATACCTTGGACGTGGACGGCTCGACGTCGACGAACGACACCGTCATCATCATGGCCAACGGTGCGTCCGGCGTGGAACCTACCCAGGAGGAGCTCAACGCGGCGGTACTCGAGGCCTGTGCCGGCCTAGCCGACATGATGCAGGCCGATGCCGAGGGCGTGACCAAGCGCGTGAAGATCACCGTCGAGGGCGCCGATTCGGACGCCGAGGCGCTCAACGCCGCGCGCACCATTGGCCGCGACAACCTGTTTAAGTGCGCGATGTTTGGCTCAGATCCGAACTGGGGCCGCGTACTCGCAGCCGTGGGCATGGCGGATGCCGCCATGGAACCGGAGAAGATTTCCGTCTTCTTCAATGACCAGCCGGTGTGCGTGAACTCCACTAGCGCGCCTGGTGCCCGCGATGTGGACCTCTCCGGCGAGGATATCGACGTGCGCGTCGACCTCGGCACCGGCGGACCGGGCTCCGCCTTCGTGCGCACGACTGACCTCTCCCACGCCTACGTCGAGATCAACTCGGCGTACAGCTCCTAAGGCGGCCGATACCATGATGAAAGGTCTTACCGATCAGGATCGTGCGACAGTCCTCTCTGAGGCACTGCCGTGGCTTCAACACTTCCGCGACAAGATCGTCGTCGTGAAGTACGGCGGCAACGCGATGGTGGACGACTCGTTGCGGGAAGCATTCGCCAAAGACATGGTTTTTCTGCGCACCGTGGGCGTCAAGCCCGTGGTCGTTCACGGCGGCGGGCCTCAGATTTCCCAGATGCTGGCACGCACGGGCCTGGAAGGCGAGTTCAAAGGTGGCTTTCGCGTCACCACTCCCGAGGTTCTTGAGGTCGTACGGATGGTGCTCTTTGGAAAGGTGGGCCGCGAACTCGTGGGGCTCATCAATTCCTACGGCCCCTATGCGGTGGGCACCTCCGGCGAGGATGCCGGGCTCTTTACCGCCGAAAAACGACTGGTAGAAGTCGACGGGACTCCCACAGATATCGGCCAAGTCGGCGATATCGTTGACGTTAATCCAGCAGCCTTGATGGATATCATCGATGCGGGCCGGATTCCGGTGGTCTCGACGATTGCGCCGGGCACCGACGGCGAGGTTTACAACATCAACGCTGACACCGCAGCGGGTGCGCTGGCCCAAGCAATCGGCGCGGAGCGCCTGCTCATCCTCACCAATGTTGAGGGCCTCTATACCGACTGGCCAGACCGCGATTCCTTGGTGTCCAAGATTGAAGCGGCGCAACTCGCGTCCCTGCTGCCGCGGCTCGATTCGGGCATGATCCCCAAGATGGAGTCGTGCCTGCGGGCCGTCGAAGGTGGCGTCGCCGCTGCCCACGTCATCGACGGCCGTTCGGCCCACGCCGTGCTCCTTGAGCTGCTTACCCCCGGCGGCATCGGCACGATGGTGTTGCCCGATGACTACAACCGCAACGAATACCCCGACGGAACCATCTTCAGGAAGGACGATCGCGCATGAGCGACAACAACAAGGGCCTCGTAGCCCGGTGGGGCGACAACCTCATGGACAACTACGGCACGCCGCCCATTGGCATTGTCTCCGGCTACGGCTCCATCCTCGTAGGCGAAGACGGCAAGGAATACATCGACTTACTCGCCGGCATTGCCGTCAATGCGCTGGGACAGGCACACCCCAAGGTCGTTGAGGCCGTCACGGAACAGATCTCTACGTTGGGTCACGTGTCTAACCTCTTCGC
The DNA here is from genome assembly GCF_001563605.1 of Corynebacterium sp. CMW7794. Lineage (NCBI taxonomy): Bacteria > Bacillati > Actinomycetota > Actinomycetes > Mycobacteriales > Corynebacteriaceae > Corynebacterium > Corynebacterium sp. CMW7794. The sequence goes on along the minus strand of NZ_KQ961723.1, from coordinate 10,000 downwards.
GTCGCAGCCGGTTATCGACGTGGCGGAAAAACTGCGGGCTCGTGTCGGAGATACTTCTGCCCGCGTTATCTTTGCCAACTCCGGCGCCGAAGCCAACGAGGCGGCCTTCAAACTCGCGCGTCTGACTGGCCGCCGGCGCATACTGGCCGCTGAACACGGTTTCCATGGCCGCACGATGGGCTCGCTCGCGATGACGGGGCAGCCCAGCAAGCGGAAGGCCTTTGAACCGATGCCCGGTGGAGTGGAGTTTTATCCCTACGGGGATATCGACTACTTGCGAAAGCTCGTAGAGATGAACCCCTCGGACACCGCAGCTATCATCCTGGAACCGATTCAGGGCGAAACCGGGGTCATCCCGGCGCCGGAGGGCTTTCTCCAGGGGGTGCGCGCTCTCTGTGATGAAAATGGGATGCTCATGATCGTCGACGAGGTGCAGACCGGAGTCGGCCGTACGGGCGAATTTTTTGCGCACACGGCGGCCGGGGTTAAGCCCGATGTCATCACTATGGCGAAAGGGCTCGGCGCCGGGTTACCTGTTGGCGCGTGTATAGCACGGGGAGCGGCAGCGAAACTATTCACGCCGGGATCGCACGGTACGACATTCGGCGGAAACCCGGTAGTCTGCGCAGCGGCCAACGTTGTACTGGACTTATTGGACGAGGACTTCTTGGCAGAGGTAGCGCGCAAGGGCGAGCTATTTGTGCGTGAGCTGAGCACAATACCGTATATTATGCAGATCCGCGGACGAGGGCTTATGCTGGGAGCCGTATTAAATGCACCCGTGGCCAAGCAGATTGTCGCGAAGGGGCTTGAGCACGGACTCATCCTCAACGCGCCGGCAGCTGACGTTATTCGTTTGACGCCGCCGCTCATCATCACCGACGAGGAAATTACTCGGGCAGCCGCGGGACTGGCAGCCGTTGTCGAGGAGATTGAAAAGGAGGAAGCCTAGACCATGCGCCATTTTCTCGTAGACGATGATCTGTCGCCGGCGGAGCAAGCAGAGGTGCTCGACCTTGCTGCACAGATGAAGGTGGACCGCTTTGCGCACCGCCCTCTCGAAGGCCCGCAGTCGGTTGCCGTGCTCTTCGATAAGACATCGACGCGCACTCGCTTCTCCTTTGAAGCAGGTATCGCGGAGCTGGGCGGCCACGCTGTTGTGACCAACACTGGATCGACGCAAATGGGCAAAGGAGAGACGCTGCAAGACACGGCGGCGGTGCTCTCCCGTTATGTTTCGGCCATTGTGTGGCGCACCTATGACCACGCCAATTTTGCGGCTATGGCGGAGACTACGCGCGTGCCGCTCATCAACGCGCTGTCTGAGGATTTCCATCCGTGCCAAATCCTCGCCGACTTGCAGACGATCCGTGAGAACTTTGGAGCCACCCAAGGGTTAAAGGCGGTCTACCTCGGCGATGGCGGCAACAACATGGCCAACTCGTACATGATTGGTTTCGCCACCGCCGGTATGGACATCGCTATTGTCGCGCCACCGGAGTTCCAACCCCGCGCAGAGTACGTGCAGCGCGCCGAAGCGCGAGCGGAGCTTACGGGGGCGACCGTGACGGTTACGGAGTCGCTTGACGCCGTTGCAGGTGCCAATGTTGTGATCACTGATACCTGGGTGTCGATGGGACACGAAAATGACGGGATCGACCGCCGGACGCCGTTCCTGCCGTACCAGGTCAACGGCGCTGTCATGGACCGTGCGGCGGAAAACGCCATCTTCCTGCATTGCCTTCCGGCGTACCGCGGCAATGAGGTGGCGGCCAGTGTCATCGACGGCCCGCAGTCGCGGGTATTCGACGAAGCAGAAAATCGCCTGCACGCGCAAAAAGCCGTGCTTGCGTGGCTGCTTCGCCACCAAAACGATTAACAAACGAGGAGATCAACCCCCATGCCCACCAACCCGGCCAATCGCAACGCGCGCCAAGCAAAGATTTTGGAAATCCTTGATCGCTCGCGCGTGACGAGCCAGGTGCAGTTGTCTGAAATGCTGCTCGAAGAAGGCATCGACATCACGCAGGCCACGCTGTCGCGTGACTTAGATGAGCTGGGGGCCAAGAAGGTCAAGCGGGACGGTGGTCGCTCGTTTTACATGGTGGGTGGTGAGCTCGAGCAGTTCGATGACCAGGTCAATGGACCGCGGGAGAAATTGCGTCGCATGCTCGATGAGCTCGTCACCACCACGGATCACTCAGGCAATATCGGCATGCTGCGCACACCCGCGGGCGCGGCGCAATACCTGGCGTCCTATATCGACCGTGCTGGGATTCCAGATGTTGTGGGCTGTATTGCTGGCGATGACACGATCTTCATCCTGGCTCGAGATCCGATCACTGGTGAGGAATTGGTGCGCAATTTGGTGCGTAATTAGTTGATGTTTTAGCCCTGCTCCCGCGCTGCGCCGCTGTCCGGCTCCCGCGGGTGGCAGGGCATGAGTGCCTCCACCGTCATAGACCATTTTCCGCGGTCAGGCGGTTGCACAGTGCGCGCGCAGTCATCATCGAAAGGGAGTGTTTTACATCCCGCATACGTTTCGTATATTATCGAGTCTATTGTATTATTTCCACAATCTCGCAAGGAGATAGAAACCATGACTGCACGCGTTGTGCTCGCGTACTCCGGTGGCCTGGATACCTCGGTCGCCATTCCGTACCTCGCTAAGATGACCGGCGGCGAGGTCATTGCCGTCTCGCTCGACCTAGGCCAGGGTGGCGAGGATATGGAGTCCGTGCGTCAGCGCGCACTGGACTGTGGCGCCGTGGAGTCCATCGTCGTGGACGCCAAGGACGAGTTCGCAGACAACTACTGCCTGCCGGCCATCCAGGCCAATGCCATGTACATGAAGCAGTACCCGCTGGTCTCTGCTATTTCCCGCCCGCTCATCGTCAAGCACCTCGTTGAAGCTGCCCAGGAGCACGGCGGCACGCATGTCTCCCACGGCTGCACTGGTAAGGGCAATGACCAGGTCCGCTTCGAGGTCTCCTTCCGCGCCCTCGACCCGTCCCTGGAGATCATTGCACCGGCGCGTGACTACGCCTGGACTCGTGATAAGGCGATTGCCTTCGCTGAGGAAATCAAGCTGCCCATCGAGCAGTCTGCGTCCTCGCCGTTCTCTATCGACCAGAACGTCTGGGGCCGTGCCGTCGAGACCGGCTTCCTCGAGGACCTGTGGAACCCGCCCACGAAGGATCTCTACGCCTACACCGAGGATCCTGCCCTGGGCAACGCCCCGGACGAGGTCGTCATTTCCTTCGAGGAAGGCAAGCCTGTCGCCATCGACGGCAAGAAGATGACCGTCCTGCAGATTATCGAGGAACTCAACCGCCGCGCCGGCGCTCAGGGCATCGGCCGCCTCGACATGGTCGAGGACCGCCTCGTGGGCATTAAGTCCCGCGAGATTTACGAGGCACCGGGCGCCATCGTCCTCATCAAGGCCCACGAGGCCCTCGAAGACGTCACCGTGGAGCGCGAGCTCGGCCGCTACAAGCGCCTCGTCGACTCCCGCTGGTCCGAGGAGGTCTACGACGGTCTGTGGTTCAGCCCGCTCAAGCGCTCCCTCGACGCCTTCATTGGCGAGACCCAGAAGACCGTCTCGGGCGATATCCGCATGGTTCTGCACGCGGGTACCGCCACCGTCAACGGCCGCCGCTCCTCCCAGTCGCTGTACTCCTACGATCTGGCCACCTACGACACGGGCGACACCTTCGACCAGACCGCAGCCAAGGGCTTTGTCCAGCTTCACGGCCTGTCCACCCAGATCTCCAACCAGCGTGACCGCGAGGGCGGTTTCCCCACCGGAAAGTAGGTTCACATGGAGCAGCACAAGACGAACGAAGGCGCGCTGTGGGGCGGCCGCTTCTCCGGCGGCCCGTCTGAGGCCATGTTTGCCCTGTCCGTGTCCACGCATTTCGACTGGGTGCTCGCTCCCTATGACGTGCTGGCCTCCAAGGCCCACGCCAAGGTCCTGCACAACGCCGGTCTGCTCACGGACGAGGATTTTGCCACCATGCTCAACGGGCTCACGCAGCTCGGAGAGAAGGTCGCTTCGGGCGAGTTCCGCCCGCTGCCCACAGACGAGGACGTCCACGGCGCCATGGAGCGCGGCCTCATCGATATCGTTGGCCCCGAGGTCGGCGGCCGCCTGCGCGCGGGCCGTTCCCGCAACGACCAGGTCGCCACCCTCTTCCGCATGTGGGTCCGCGACGCCGTGCGCGACATCGCCATCCAGGTCACTGAGCTTGTCGATGCCCTCTCGGCCCAGGCCGCAGCCCACCCCGATGCCATCATGCCGGGCAAGACCCACTCCCAGGCCGCCCAGCCCGTCCTGCTTGCACACCAGCTGCTCGCGCACGCGCAGCCGCTGCTGCGTGACTGCGAGCGTATCCAGGATCTTGACAAACGCCTGGCCATCTCGCCCTATGGCTCGGGTGCCCTGGCGGGTTCCTCGCTGCACCTGGACCCGGAAGCCATTGCGGAGGAGCTCGGCTTCGACTCCGCTGCGGAGAACTCCCTTGACGGTACGTCCTCGCGTGACTTCGCGTCCGAGACGGCCTTCGTCCTGGCTCAGATTGCGATCGACATGTCGCGTCTGGCGGAGGAGATCGTCTACTGGTGCACGCCGGAGTACGGCTATGTGACTCTCGACGACGCATGGTCGACGGGCTCGTCAATTATGCCGCAGAAGAAGAACCCGGACGTCGCCGAGCTCACGCGCGGCAAGACCGGCCGCCTCATCGGAAACCTCACCGGACTTCTGGCAACCCTGAAGGCGCAGCCACTCGCGTATAACCGCGATTTGCAGGAGGACAAGGAGCCCATCGTGGACTCCGTGGCGAACCTCAACCTGCTGCTGCCCGCGTTGACCGGCCTAGTCTCTACGTTGACCTTCCACGAGGACCGCATGCGCGAACTGGCCCCTCGTGGTTACACCTTGGCCACTGACTTGGCCGAGTGGATGGTGCGCCAAGGGGTGCCGTTCCGTGAGGCACATGAGGCATCGGGAGCATGCGTGCGCATCGCCGAGTCCCGTGGCGTTGACCTTATCGAGCTGACCGATGAGGAGCTCGCCAGTGTCGACGCGCGACTGACACCGGCTGTACGCGAGGTACTTACTATCGACGGTGCGGTTGCGTCGCGCTCAACGAAGGGCGGCACCGCCGGTGTCCGCGTCGCCGAGCAGCGAGCCAATGTCGATGAACTTGCCGCCGACTTTCGGTCGTGGGCCGCCACCCCGGTGATACCCCACAAGTAAACGGCATATCCCCCGTACGTGGGGGTTAACGATAGTCCTATTGAAAATGGCCCAGCACGTAGTGTGCTGGGCTTTTTTGTGTCTCGCTACTCTGTGTCAAGTGAGACACGACTTAAAATAAGTGAAACCAGTCACTGAAAAGCGTGCTTTTCGTTACTCTTCTATGTCGGCGAAGGTTTTCGCGAAGAAATTTACTAACTGTCTGTGAAGGTACACCGCATGTCTATAACTTCTCGTCCGGCGCCCTCAGAAGAGGGACGCGCGGTCTTTGACGCTGAGGATCATGGTCTTCAGCAGGGAATGGGCAAGCGCCAGCTGCAGATGATTGCCATCGGCTCCGCCATCGGCACAGGTCTTTTGCTTGGCTCAGGTAGCCGTCTGCAAACTGCTGGCCCCTCGCTCGCCATCCTTTATCTCATTTGTGGCTTCTTTGGCTACATCATTCTCCGGGCCCTCGGCGAACTTATTGTCTACCGCCCGAGCTCTGGTTCCTTTGTTTCTTACGCTCGTGAGTTCTATGGAGAAAAGGCCGCCTTCGTCACGGGGTGGCTCTATTGGGGCAACTGGGCTATGACCCTCGTTGCCGACGCAACGGCGGTCGCGATTTACATCAAGTGGTTTGGCCAGTACACCACGTGGCTTGATGGAATTCCCCAGTGGACACTCGCCCTCGTCGTGGTCGGTTTCATCTTCTTCTTCAACATGCTCTCCGTCGCTATCTTCGGCAAGCTCGAGTATTGGTTCTCGATGATCAAGGTCGTTGCACTGGTGATCTTCATGCTCATTGCCATCGGCGTCCTCATTCTCGGCCACCCAGAGGGGACTCCCACCGGCTTTAGCCTCATTACGGACAACGGCGGATGGATGCCGAACGGCCTGCTGCCCGCAGTGATCGTAATTCAGGGCGTCGTGTTCGCCTACGCCGGCATCGAGCTCGTTGGCACCACCTCGGGTGAGACTGAGGACGTGCAAAAGCACATCCCGTCGGCCGTGAACTCGGTTCTCTTCCGCATCGTGGTGTTCTACTTCGGTTCTATCCTGTTGCTCACGCTCGTTCTTCCCTACACGGCATACGCCTCGGATACCTCACCGTTCGTCGTATTCTTCGAGTCACTCGGCATCCCGTACGCTGCCGCTATCTTCCAGTTGGTCGTGATTACCGCCGCCATCTCGTCGCTCAACGCCGGGCTGTATTCGACTGGGCGCATCATGTACAACATGTCGCAGGCTGGCTCCGGCCCTGCCTTTGGCAAGCGCATGTCAGACTCCGGCGTGCCCTACGGCGGCATCGTCATGGCTGTGCTCGTCGCACTAGCTGGAGTTTTCCTCAACTACGTGGTGCCCGAAATGGCCTTCGAAATCGTCTTGAACCTCGCAGCTCTTGGCACCCTCGCGTCGTGGGTCGCCATCGTTTTGGCACACCAGCGCTTTGTTCGTCTAGCCGCGCGCGGGAAGTTTACCCGCCCGGATTATCGCTCGCCCTTTGGCGTCGTTGGGGATTGGGTGACGGTGATCTTCGTAGGCATCGTCCTCGTGCTCATGGCCTTCGACTATCCCATCGGCTCCTATACGCTGCTCGCGACCATCGGCCTCATTCCCGTCTTCGTTGGCCTGTGGTTCTTGTGGCGTGACCGCATCAACGCCATCGCGGAGGAGCGCAAGCGCACGCATCTGCCAAGCTTCCGCTTTACGGCGGATCCGCACCAAGATCTGCACCCGAAGCGGTAACATCTTGCTTCGGCCACGCTGAACACATTTTGACTTTGAGAAAGGACTCATTTCCCCAATGATGATTAAGTTTGTCGACGTGACCAATATGGCCCGCTGGATCCAGCGTGATGGAGTTGAAAACATCATCACCGGCATGGTCGACTACCTCGAGCGCGACTACAAGCGCTGGGCTCGTTTCGACAAGATCCCGCGAGTAGCTTCGCATACGCCCTTTGGCGTAATCGAGCTCATGCCGACGTCCGACGGCGAGGAATACTCGTTCAAATATGTCAACGGCCATCCCTCCAACCCCGCACGCGGTTTCCAGACCGTGACTGCTTTTGGAGTTCTTGCGGACGTAGATAACGGTTATCCGACCTTCGAAGCGGAGATGACCCTTCTCACTGCCTTGCGCACTGCTGCAACGTCCGCGATGGTGGCAAAACACCTCGCCCGCCCGGATTCCAAGCGCATGGCCATGATCGGCGCTGGCTCTCAATCCGAGTTCCAGGCCTTGGGCTTCCGCGGTGTCCTCGGCATTGAGGATCTCACCATCTATGACATTGACCCAGCGGCGGTAGAGAAATTCAAGCGCAACCTCGAGCCGCTTGGCTTCAACATCACGGTGTGCTCGAGTGTTGATGAAGCAGTGGTAGGTGCCGACATCATCACCACATGCACGGCCGACAAAGCGCAAAACCAGATCTTGGCCGAGCGTCACGTCGCCCCCGGCGTGCACCTCAACGCGGTGGGCGGTGACTGCCCAGGAAAGACGGAGCTCGAGGAAAAGATCCTTGATATGTCGAAGGTGTTCGTCGAGTTCCCCGAGCAGACCCGTATCGAGGGCGAAATCCAGCAAAAGCCAGCAGACTTCCCAGTCGTCGAGTTCTGGAAGGTGCTTACCGGCGAAGAGACAGGTCGCGATAATCCTGAGCAGATTACGTTGTTCGATGACGTCGGATTTGCCATCAATGATTTCTCTGCGCTGCGCTATGTGCGCGATGCAGTTGCGGGGACGGATCTAGAATCTGAGATCGACATCATCGCTAATCCCGACGACCCAAAGGATCTCTTCTCACTCGTTGCCCACGTCCCAGCTCCGCTCTGATCTGGTCTGACCCGGGTCGTACCGGATGACTGGTGCGACCGCTCGAGGGGGTGAGTACGCCGCGCGTGCCTGACGCAGTCTGCGCGCGGCGTCCCGTGTACCCTATGAAGTTATGAGTCTCGATCCGAAGTTGCTAGAGGTCCTTGTTTGCCCGCAGGACAAGGGCCCTTTGACGTATCTGGAGGACAAGCAGGTGCTTGTCAATGAGCGCAAGGGGATTGCCTATCCCATCGAAGATGGCATCCCTGTCATGCTCGTCGATTCCGCCATGGCCTGGCCACCGGACGCCGCCTAGGCGCGAAATTTTCCACACGTCACAGCCGCGCACAGCGGCTACTTCGAAGAGAAAGATCACACTTCCATGAACATCATTGATGAGCTGCAGTGGCGCGGCCTCATTAATCAGTCCACCGACCTTGATACGCTCCGTGAAGCGTGCGAGAACCCCATCACGCTTTACTGTGGGTTCGACCCGACGGGCGATTCCTTGCACGCCGGCCACCTTGTCCCAATGATCATGTTGCGGCGTTTCCAAAAAGCTGGACACCACCCGCTGGCGCTGGCCGGTGGCGCAACCGGCTTCATTGGTGATCCCCGCGACGTGGGGGAGCGCTCCATGCTCTCCGAAGAAACCATTCAGCACAATCTCGAGGCCATTAAGAAGCAGCTGCGCCGCTTCGTCGACTTCGACGGTGAGAACCCCGCCGAGATGGTCAACAACGCTGATTGGACTGCGAACATGTCCGTCATCACCTTCCTGCGCGACGTGGGTAAGAACTTCTCGCTCAACACCATGCTCGACCGTGACACGGTCAAGCGCCGCCTGGAGTCCGACGGCATTTCCTACACGGAGTTTTCCTACATGCTGCTCCAGGCCAACGACTTCCTCACGCTGCACCGCGAGAAGGGTTGCGACCTGCAGATCGGCGGCGGCGACCAGTGGGGAAATATCGTCTCCGGTGTCGACCTTATCCGTCGCGTGGACGGCGACAAGGCCCACGCCCTGACCGTTCCTCTTGTCACCGACGCGCAGGGCCAGAAGTTCGGCAAGTCCACCGGTGGCGGCAAGTTGTGGCTCGATGCGGAGAAGACCTCCCCGTACGCCTGGTACCAGTACTTCCTCAACGCCGGTGATTCCGTGGTCATCGACTACCTGCGTTGGTTCACCTTCCTCACCCAGGAAGAAATCGCCGAGTACGAGGAGAAGGTCGCCAACGAGCCCTTCCGCCGCGAAGCCCAGCGCCGCCTGGCACAGGAGATGACGAACCTCGTTCACGGCGAGGATGCCACCAAGGCTGTAGAGCTCGCCGCCCAGGCTCTCTTCGGCAAGGCCGAACTCACCGAGTTGGACGAGGCCACCCTTGCCGGTGCTCTCCAAGAGACCACCGTCGCCGAGATCGCCGCTGGTGAACAGCGCACCATCGTCGATCTGCTCGTCGCCTCCGGTCTCGCCGACTCTAAGGGTGCGGCTCGCCGCACCATTAAGGAAGGCGGTGCCTACGTGAACAATGCACGCATTGAGTCCGAGGACTGGGAGCCGGCCGACGAGGATCTGCTCCACGGTTCCTGGCTCGTGCTGCGCCGCGGTAAGAAGAACTTCGCTGGTGCGAAGCTTGCCTAGCTAGCACAGCTGCAAGGTCGTTGGCTGTGGTTTCCACAGATTCACCGCCCTAAGTTCGTCCCCCTCGCCCTCGTGACGTGGGGGACTTCGTCTTTAACCTGCAGATTTGTGGGAAACAACGGAGCTGTGTAGATTATTCCAAGTCGCCGCGGAAACGAGGTGACAACGACATGAACTGCAGGTTGACAAGCCTTAAAGACTTGCACTACAGTGAGTGTTCGACCGCTTCGAGAAGGGGTATCCCGGTAGGATGAAACTTTTTGAGTGCGGATGATGTTTGAGAACTCAATAGTGTGCCAAT